>JAAXJV010000119.1 GCA_012269655.1 Pseudomonadales bacterium | reverse complement strand
ATGTCCCGTTCGTCTAGTGGCCTAGGACTCCGCCCTTTCACGGCGGCAACAGGGGTTCGAGTCCCCTACGGGATGCCATTTTCCTGAATGGAAAAAGGCGGGATTAGCTCAGTTGGTAGAGCGATACCTTGCCAAGGTATAGGTCGTCGGTTCGAACCCGATATCCCGCTCCAAATTTAAAACCACCGCAAGGTGGTTTTTTTATGCCCAAACCCCAGTATCCTAGCGCACGCCAAGGAGAACCTATGACACAACCCGCTGCACTTCGCATAGAAGGTCTACGAAAAGTCTATGACGATGGTTTTGAAGCCCTAAAGGGCATCGACTTGACCGTGCCCCAGGGCGAGTTTTACGCCTTGCTCGGCCCCAATGGCGCGGGCAAATCCACGACCATCGGCATCGTTTGCTCGTTAGTACGCAAGACCGCTGGCAAGGTCTGGATCAATGGAATCGACATTGACGAGAACTTCGCTGAGGCCAAACGCAATGTCGGGATCGTCCCTCAAGAGTTTAACTTCAGCCTGTTTGAGAAGGTACGCGACATTGTCCTTAACAGTGCAGGGTATCAGGGGCTGACACGCGCAGAGTGTAGCGATCGCGCAGACTACTATCTGGATCGATTGGGGCTGTACGACAAGCGAAATACCCAATCTCGAGGGCTATCGGGCGGCATGAAGCGCCGCTTAATGATTGCTCGTGCCTTGGTCCATGATCCGAAGCTGTTGATTTTGGATGAGCCTACCGCTGGCGTCGATATCCAACTGCGCCGCGGCATGATGGATTTCTTATCCGAACTCAACGAAGAGCAGGGCACGACGATTATTCTGACGACTCACTACCTCGAGGAAGCCGAAGCGCTCTGCCGACGGGTGGCGATTATCAATCAAGGCGACATCGTTGAAGACACGGACACGCGCTCGCTGTTGGGTCAGCTCAATACCGTAACCTTTGTTATGGACCTGGCTGCGCCGTTGGCCGCCGTACCCACCTTGCCGGGCTACGAGGTGCAGCAATCAGATGACATGCAACTGGAGGTGACCTTGCAGAAAGGCCAGGAGCTCAACGATGTGTTTGATCAACTGACACAATCCGGTGTGGGTGTGGTCTCAATGAGGACCAAGTCGAACCGCCTAGAAGAGCTGTTTATCAACTTGACCGGTCAGCCGACGGAGGTGTCTGCATGAATCCGCTATGGTTTACCGCGTTCCGGACCATTTTGCGCCGTGAAATCGTTCGGTTCACACGAATCTGGGTCCAGACCTTGGTGCCTCCTGCCATCACAATGACCTTGTATTTCGTTATTTTTGGCAGTCTGATCGGCCGCAGAATTGGCGAAATGGGAGGCATGGACTACATGACCTTCATCGTGCCGGGTCTAATCATGATGAGTGTCATCACCAACAGCTACGCCAATGTTTCATCGAGTTTCTTTAGCGCAAAATTTCAGAATTTTATCGAAGAGATGCTCGTGGCTGCAGTACCCGAGCAGATCATTTTGTGGGGCTATATCTGTGCGGGCGTCGTGCGAGGGCTCTTGGTAGGAGCCGTTGTGGTGGTGGTCAGCAGCTTCTTTACCGACTTTACCGTGCATAGTTTCGGCATTGTGGCCTTGGTTGTACTCATGACTGCTATCCTGTTTTCAATCATGGGATTCATTAACGGGGTCTTTGCCAACAGCTTTGACGACATCAGCATCGTTCCGACTTTCGTGTTAACCCCCCTCACATACCTCGGGGGCGTGTTTTTCAGTGTTTCCTTGCTGCCAGGCGTATGGCAGACCATTGCCATGGCAAACCCGATTTTGTACATGGTCAACGCGTTTCGTTACGGCATGTTCGGTCAATCCGACATTGATATCACGGTGGCATTGGGTTTGATGGCCAGCCTAACCGTGGTGGCTTATTTGTACGCGAATCACTTATTGGCCAAGGGTGCTGGAGTTCGTAAATGAATCTAGAGGATCTTGGGCTTCCGCTGGGTAAAACTGTTGCGATGCCCGATGAGTTTAGTCCCGATCATCTGGCCGGTGTTCCCCGGGCTTGGGCTCGCGAGCGTGAAGGGGTCGATATCTCGCGCTTTCAAGGATTTGACGAGTGGAATCTTTGGGAAGTTAGTTGGTTAGATCACGACGGCAAGCCGGTCATGGCGACGGGACGCTACACCGTACCTCATGACAGCCCTAATTTGATCGAATCAAAATCGATAAAGCTGTATCTGAACAGCATGAACAATACGCGCTTGGGTAATGATTTATCGGCCGTGGCTGAACGGTGTGCCTTTGAAATGTCAGAGGTGGCTGGCGCGGCAGTATCGGTTGAATTTTTCCCCTTGATGAAAGGGCCGTTATTGCAATGTGACCAGCCAAATGGTGTGGACTTAGACGCCGAAAATTTTATCGATCACTATGTCCTTGGGCCCGATTTGATGGCTGGGGGTGAGGAAGCACAGCGCTTTATCTGTGAGGGTTTCCGTAGCCTATGCCCAGTGACTGCTCAACCTGACTGGGCCACGATCATTATCGATTACGACGGGCCGACATTAGACCGAAGCTGTTTGTACAGTTATCTGATGAGCTTTCGCAATCACCAAGGCTTCCATGAGGCCTGTTGCGAGCGGATTGCAGGTGAATTACTCGCCGCAACCAACGCCCGGGCGTTGTCGGTAGAAGCGCGTTTCCTGCGTAGGGGCGGCATTGATATCAATCCTGTCCGGGTTATGAAGGGGCAGTCTGCACACGCTGTGGCGACACGCTTGTATCGGCAGTAAACCCCTGTAGAGCGGCGATTTGCACAGGTCTAGCGAACCCTTTGACCTGGGTCGTCCCTCTATCTGAAATGCAGAACTCGTCACTGAGCTGAGCACCAAAGGAGGAGCTCAGTAAGATTTCGTCTGGTTGAGCAAGCTTTTCTAGCCGTGAGGCTAAATTGACTGTGCGCCCGATAGCGGTGTACTCCAAACGGTCAGGGGCGCCGAAGTTTCCAGTAGTACAGTAACCGCTGGCGATCCCCATGCGCACCGTGAGCGGCTGGTTGGGTACTTGATCCGCGTATTGCAACGCCATGCGATGAATTTCTTCGCGCATAGACAGCGCCATACGCATACAGGCCCTGACATCCTCTTCTGGCGTTGAACTCGAATTGTCGCCAAAGGTAATCATTAAACTATCGCCGATGAACTTGTCGACGGTTCCGCCAAACTCGCTGGCAATGGCGCACATGTTAGATAAATAGGTGTTCAGAAATTCAGCGGCCTGCTCGGGTTCCAATTCTTCGATTCGATCGGTGAATCGGTGTATGTCGATAAAGAAGACCGCCAGGTATCTTCGTCGATGCTCGATCTCGGGCAAGGTTTTTCCTGAAGAAATCGCACGATCGGCCTGGCGGGTTAGGTAAGGTTTGAATTGAGCATTAACCTGGCGCTTTTTATTAAGCCGTGCGCGCCATTGATGCAGTCGGAGAATCAGGTGCTTTTGTTGAACGTTAAGGGTCAGGTGACTGATTACTAGTGCAATAAGAGCGCTTAGCAGAACTCCGACCAAACGAATCTCAGAGTCCCCGAGTGGTGGCATCCCGTACGTAATAGCAACAGCGAGTGCAAAGGTGGCTAGCAAAGGCCAGATTTGCCGTTGCCACGGCGGAAAAACGAACACAATTAGTGCTATCGCGGGTAGAGCGGCGAAGGGGTAAAGTTGCGGTTGTGAAATCGCCAATGCCCCCAAGCTATAGGCGGAAACATGGCGCGTCATAGGAAAGTAAGCCAGCGTGCCTAAAACGATCAGCGCAATTGCCAAGACCACCGGTTGAGTCACGACAGGCGCTAATCCGGCGAAGGCGAGGGTTCCAATAGGAATCCATTGATAATTCAGACGCAAAACTTTACTCCTGCGCAATAATAGTGGGTAACTATCTACAGAGTGTGAGTGAACTGCTTCACTATTACCTCGTTCTTGAGAACTAGATCACATGGGAAATCGATGAATTCCGTAATAGACAATTTATTAAGTCGAACCAGCATCCCTAAGGCCACTGGACCTGCACCGAGTGATGAACAACTGGAGGTCTTGCTTCAGGCTGCTGGCCGAGCCTGTGACCACAAACGCTTGCGTCCCTACCGGTTTATCAAGATCCAAGGTGACGATGCATTAGCGAAATTTGGCCAATTGATGGTGGCCTCTCAAACAGAGTTAAAAGGCGAATTAGAGTCGGATCTGGCAGAAAAGCTCTCTAAAAAGCCATTTCGAGCGCCTTTGATTTTAGCCGTCGTGGCATCGGTCCGAGATGAACCTAAAGTGCCTGAAATCGAGCAGATCATTACCGCGGGCTGTGCCGCTCAATTATTGGTGTCGGCAGCCCATGCCCTAGACCTGGCTGCGATGTGGCGCAGCGGCAACATGATGTATACCCAGACTATGGCTCGTGGCATGGGCTTGACCGAAAACGAATCGATGGTCGGTTTGATTTACTTGGGTGCCAACCCTGTGGGTCGGTCTCCGGCGCCGGTTGCTTTTGATTCGCAGGAATATCTGTCTGAATTCAATTGAACTGGCAGGCTTAGCCCTTTATCATCCGCGCCCATCGGAGAGGTGGCTGAGTGGCTGAAGGCGCACGCCTGGAAAGTGTGTTTAGGTTAATCCCTAACGAGGGTTCGAATCCCTCTCTCTCCGCCACCTATATTAACCTCAACAAATTCAAGTAGTTGGGGTTTTTTATTGCCCACTTTTTGCAGCAAGGTTTTGTAACAACTTTCTAATGCTAAATCTTTGGACTCAGCCGCTAGAGCACTGATCAACGCTCATTGGCGATGGGATGCAGAGGACAATGAGTATGTGTGCAAGATCTACAAAGGGCGAAGTAAGCGGGTAACTAAGAAGTGCTTTGCTAGCAACAAGCCAGAGGCGCTCAAATACATTGAGGCATTCAAGTTCCGTCATCCTCAGCTTGCAGACTCAGTGTGCTCTGGCATCGGGTTGAAGCTCCAAAAATTAGATTCGGATTACACGATCAATGTCATAAGAATCGCAAACGAAATAAAAGTGCCAACGTTGCCCGTTCATGATGAGGTGGTCTTTGCTGAGACACAGTTGGAAATAATGAAGTACGTGATTGCTAAAGCGTTCTCGTCGACATTCGGCAGTGCTGGAGGCTTCGGGTCGCTAAAGGTAACCGATTCGTCGTTGGATGAACGTAGCCTTGAACTGAGTTTGAATAAGGTCTGACTAATGCCTACGCCGTTCTTTAAGGGGCTTCAAAGAGCATCCTAGCCTTGCCAGTACACGATTCGGTTGCTGTTGAAGCGGTTCATCGTGACTGGGCTATGGATGCTATGACAGCCGCTTGGGAGCGTTGGGTTGGGCAGTGGCATAGCACTGCGAAGGCTTCGGTTAAGTAGGGTTAGAATTTATCGCAACGAGCGATGATTCCTCTTACAAAAAGCTCGCCTTTCTGGTTGCTCGTTACAGTAGAGTAACCAAGGATGTTGTTCTGGAAATCAAATGTCCTTGAAATCGTGCTGCCGAAGAAAGCGTCCTTACCTTTTTCAGTGCTAACAACACTCCAAGGGGTAACTTGATCACCCGAGGCTTCAAACTCTGCAAATTCCCCAGCAATCTTTATTTTATCA
>JAAXJV010000274.1:2220-5662 GCA_012269655.1 Pseudomonadales bacterium | reverse complement strand
CGTTGACTAAGGCTCTGTATACGCCCGGCGAATTTAAAGACAACTGCGGCTTTGGCTTGATCGCACACATGGAAGGAAAGGCCAGCCACAGACTGGTTTCCACCGCGATTGAATCCTTGACCTGTATGACCCACCGCGGAGGTATTGCGGCAGATGGTAAGACCGGCGACGGCTGTGGCCTGCTTTTAGCCGCACCCAAGAGCTTCCTGGCCGAGGTGGGTGCTGACGCAGCAGGACGTCCGCTGGATTCACTCTTTGCAGCGGGAATGTTGTTCCTGTCTCAGGATGAAAGCCTAGCAAAGGAAGCCCGTGCCACGGTTGAGCGTGAGCTGACCGATCGCGGTTGTGCGATTGCTGGGTGGCGTGTGGTCCCCACCAACAACGACAGCTTAGGTCCGATCGCATTAGATCAATTGCCCCGTTTCGAGCAGGTATTCGTCGAAGCCAATGGGTTAGATAGCCAGTCGTTTGATACCGCGCTGTTCATGGGCTATCGCGCGGCGACACTCAAGCTTGCAGGCGACCCAGATTTCTACATTGCCTCCATGTCACGCAAGGTCATCAGTTATAAAGGCTTGATGATGCCTGCTGATTTGCCGGCGTTTTATCCCGACCTCGCAGACGAGCGACTGGCCAGTCACATTGTGGTCTTCCACCAGCGCTTCTCGACCAACACCTTACCCCGTTGGCCGCTGGCGCAGCCTTTCCGTATGGTCGCCCACAACGGCGAGATCAACACCATTCAGGGCAACCGCTCCTGGGCCAAAGCGCGCGAAAATCTGTTCAAAACGCCCTATCTGCCCAAGATCGAAGAGATTCAGCCGTTAGTGAATACGCACGGATCTGACTCTTCAAGCATGGACAACATGCTAGAAGTCCTGGTCGCCGGTGGCATGGATCTATTCCGCGCCGTTCGCATGATGATTCCGCCGGCTTGGCAAAATGTTGAGGGCATGAATGCAGAACTGCGCGCCTTCCACGATTACAACTCGATGCACATGGAGCCCTGGGATGGTCCTGCCGGTCTGGTATTGACCGAAGGCCGCTACGCGGTTTGCCTGCTTGACCGTAACGGTCTGCGCCCAGCTCGATATGTCATCACCAATGACGGCTTCATTACCTTGGCGTCTGAAATCGGAACTTACGATTACAAGCCTGAAGACGTGGTCGCCAAAGGCCGTGTTGGACCGGGTCAGATCTTGGCGGTCGATACCGAGACCGGCAAGGTCATGCACACCGACGAGATCGATCAAAAGCTGTCGACTTCTCAGCCTTACAAGCGTTGGTTGCGTGAAAACGCCATTCGTCTCGAAAGCGAGTTGATCGAAGGCACGCACCGCGTTGAAGAGCTCAAAGCCGATCTGAAAACTTACATGAAGCAGTTCTTGGTCAGCTTTGAAGAGCGTGATCAGGTGATTCGCCCGATGGCTGAGAACGGCCAGGAAGCGGTGGGTTCAATGGGCGACGACACACCCATGGCGGTCCTGTCGCTGAAAGAGCGCAACATTGCGGATTATTTCCGTCAGCAGTTTGCTCAGGTAACCAACCCGCCGATCGATCCGCTGCGTGAAGCGATCGTAATGAGCTTGGAAACCTGTGTCGGGGCCGAGCGTAACGTCTTCCAAGAAACGCCGGAGCATGCTCAGCGCGTGATTCTGAAGTCGCCCGTGTTGTCTCCATCGAAATTTGCCAACTTGCTCGAGCTGGATCGTCCTGGCTTCAAGCACCAGTTGCTGCATATGTTCTTTAACGAAGACGAGACACTGGCGCAGGGCATTCGTCGCCTGTGTGATGAGGCGGCCGAGGCCGTTCGCTCGGGCGTCACCTTGCTGGTACTGACGGATCGTCATCTGGATCTGCCGGGCATTCGTATTCCCGCGGCGATGATCTGTGGTGCGGTCCACCATCACCTGATTGATCTGGGTCTGCGTTGCAAAGCGAATCTGATTGTTTCAACCGGTAGCGTGCGTGACTCGCACCAGATGGCCGTGCTTCTGGGCTTCGGCGCGACGGCTATCTACCCGTACCTGGCCTATCGCGTGATTGATGATTTGGTTGAGTCGCGTGAGTTGGTCGGAGACCGCAACAGCCTGGCCAAGAATTACCGTAAGTCGGTGAACAAGGGCTTGATGAAGATCATGTCTAAGATGGGTATCTCAACCATCGCAAGTTATCGCGGTTCACAGTTGTTTGAAGCGGTTGGCCTGGCTGATGATGTGATTGACCTGTGCTTTAAGGGTGTGCCCAGCCGAATTCAGGGCGCAACCTTGCAAGATCTGCAGGACGAATTGATGTTTACCGCCAAGCGTGCAGGCCGTGTTAGCCAAGGCATCGACCAGGGCGGTTTGCTCAAGTATGTCCACGGTGGCGAATATCACGCGTTCAACCCCGATGTGGTGCAAACACTGCAGAAAGCGGTTCAACACGGCAGCTACGAGTACTACCAAGAATACGCGGATCTGGTGAACAACCGTCCGGTGGCCACGCTGCGCGATTTATTCGATCTCAAAACCAATGCGCCGATTTCAATCGACGAAGTTGAGCCGGCCAGTGAGATTTTGAAACGCTTTGACTCGGCAGGTATGAGTTTGGGTGCGTTGAGCCCCGAAGCCCACGAGGCACTAGCTCAGGCCATGAACGAGTTGGGTGCGCGTTCTAACTCGGGCGAGGGTGGTGAAGATCCGGCCCGTTATGGCACCAGCCGCGTCAGCAAGATTAAGCAAATTGCATCAGGCCGCTTTGGCGTAACGCCGCACTATCTGGCAAACGCCGAAGTGCTTCAGATTAAGGTCGCTCAAGGCGCTAAGCCTGGTGAGGGTGGCCAGTTGCCCGGCGGTAAGGTGAACCAGTTGATCGCGCGCTTGCGTCACTCAGTTCCCGGCGTCACGTTGATTTCACCTCCGCCTCACCACGATATCTATTCGATTGAAGACCTGGCACAGCTGATTTTTGACCTCAAGCAGGTCAATCCGGATGCACTGGTCAGCGTCAAGCTGGTGTCGGAACCTGGTGTAGGCACCATTGCGGCGGGTGTGGCCAAGGCCTACGCGGATCTGATCACCATTTCAGGCTATGACGGCGGCACCGCCGCTTCTCCGTTGACGTCGATCCGTCATGCGGGCTCTCCCTTTGAATTGGGCTTAGCTGAAGCACAGCAAGCACTGCGTTCTAACGATCTGCGCGACAAGGTTCGGGTTCAAACCGACGGGGGATTAAAAACGGGTCTGGACGTAGTTAAGGCTGCGATCTTGGGTGCCGAGAGCTTTGGCTTTGGTACCACGCCAATGGTTGCTATGGGTTGTAAGTACTTGCGTATTTGTCACTTGAACAACTGCGCAACCGGTGTCGCGACTCAGGACGATCGTCTGCGTGAAGAGCACTTCCGCGGTACCGTTGAAATGGTTAAGCACTTCTTTGAGTTTGTTGCGGAAGAAACTCGCGA
>JAAXJV010000274.1:0-2120 GCA_012269655.1 Pseudomonadales bacterium | reverse complement strand
AAGCGTCACGGCAACCACGGCATGGCCGATGCCCCAGTGGTGTTGAATCTAACCGGCACTGCAGGTCAAAGCTTTGGCGTATGGAACGCCGGCGGCCTAGAAATGAACCTAGAAGGTGATGCCAACGACTACGTCGGTAAGGGTATGGCGGGCGGTCGGTTGGTGATCCGGCCTCCGCAGGCCTCGCGTTTTGTCGCTCGAGCCACATCCATTATCGGCAACACCTGTTTGTACGGTGCAACGGGCGGAACCCTTTACGCGGCTGGCCGCGCCGGTGAGCGCTTTGCCGTACGTAACTCAGGCGCCACGGCGATTGTTGAAGGTGCAGGCGACCACTGCTGCGAATACATGACCGGCGGTTTGGTAATCGTGCTAGGCAAGACTGGCGTAAACTTCGGTGCCGGCATGACGGGCGGTTTTGCCTACGTGTTGGACGAAGACCGTAGCTTTGTGGATCGTTACAACCACGAACTGGTGGACATCACGCGGGTCGGCAGTGAGTCCATGGAAGAACACGCTCAGTACCTGCGTTTGCAGTTGCAGGACTACGTCAAGGCGACCCAGTCTGAATGGGGCCGTGACATCTTGGGTGATTATGAGCACTTCCTGCAGCAATTCTGGCTGGTTAAGCCAAAAGCCGCAGGTTTGGACACGCTGTTGCGCCAGTCACGCGCAATGGCTCAGTAAGGAGGCGATCATGGCTGATCAAAAATTATCTAACGATTTCCAGTTCCGTGATGTGCCTCGCCAGGACCCGGCCAAAAAGCCGATGGTCATGCGCACTGAAGACTTTGTTGAAATCTACGAGACCTTCCAGCCCAAGGAAGCCACCCATCAGGCTCATCGTTGCCTTGAATGTGGTAACCCTTACTGCGAGTGGAAGTGTCCGGTACACAACTACATTCCTAACTGGCTCAAGTTGGTCAGCGAAGGCAACATTATGGAAGCCGCGGAGCTGAGCCATCAGACCAACTCACTGCCGGAAGTTTGCGGTCGCGTTTGTCCGCAGGACCGTCTGTGTGAAGGTGCCTGTACGCTGAACGACGGTTTCGGTGCAGTCACCATTGGTAATGTCGAGAAATACATCACCGACACGGCCTTTGCGATGGGCTGGCGTCCGGATCTGTCTCAGCGTACCTGGACCGATAAAAAGGTGGCGATTGTCGGTGCTGGCCCTGCTGGTCTAGCGGCGGCAGATATTTTGGTCCGCAATGGCGTAAAAGCCGTCGTATTCGATAAGTACCCTGAGATTGGCGGGCTTCTGACTTTCGGTATTCCCGAGTTCAAGCTAGAAAAACGCGTTATGGAGCAGCGTCGAGAAATCTTCGAATCCATGGGCATTGAATTCCGCCTGAACACCGAAGTCGGTAAAGACGTGGATTTCCAGACCTTGGTTGACGAATACGACAGTGTGTTCTTAGGCATGGGTACCTACACCTACATGAAAGGTGGTTTCCCCGGTGAAGATCTGCCCGGCGTATTTGATGCCTTGCCTTTCTTGATCTCGAACGTCAATCGCCGTCTGGGTTTTGAAAAAGACGCGAGCGAATTCATCGATATGCGCGGCCAGCGTGTCGTGGTCCTGGGTGGTGGTGATACGGCGATGGACTGTAACCGTACGTCGATCCGCCAGGGCGCTGAAAGCGTGACCTGTGTTTACCGTCGTGACGAAGCCAATATGCCGGGCTCTCGCAAGGAAGTGGCAAACGCCAAAGAAGAAGGCGTTAAGTTTGAATTCAACCGCCAGCCGATCGAAGTGGTCGGCACCGACAAGGTCGAGGGTGTTAAGTTCGTGACCACGCAGCTAGGTGAGCCCGACGCTAACGGCCGCCGTCGTCCTGAACCGATCCCTGGATCCGAAGAAGTTATCCCCGCAGACCGCGTCTTGATTGCCTTTGGTTTCCGTCCCAGCCCACAGCCGTGGTTTGCTGAATACGGCATCGAAACCGATGAGGGCGGATTGATCAAAGCGCCGGCTGATCAGTCCTGTGCGTATCAGACCACCAATCCGAAAATTTTCGCTGGTGGTGACATGGTACGCGGCAGTGATTTGGTGGTGACTGCTATTGCTGAAGGTCGCGGTGCGGCTCAGGGCATCTTGGACTACCTCGAGGTTTAAT
>JAAXJV010000054.1 GCA_012269655.1 Pseudomonadales bacterium | reverse complement strand
GATCCGTATGCAGGGGCAAATGAATCGAGGTGTACGCCAGATTGTTCGGATCGGGCTTAGAGACGACTTCGAATGTTTTGCCAAAGTTTGTCCGTCGCAGAAAACCAATGCGGTTAGCGACGGCCATGCCGGCCTGTTCAACAGCCAGACCGCTGACTAAACCCAGGCCGGTGCGCTTTGTTTCCGTCAACCAATTCAATAATGCGGCATCATCGGCTAACAGGTCGTCTGCCGTTGCAGGGGCGACAGGTGCGTTGGCTCCTTTGAGCCAATGAGTTGCGGGGATGCGAGCCGCATCATGATTCAGGCGACCGGGCTGGTATTGCTCAAGCCAATCCAACGAGAAGCGGCTCACATGGCCGTCCAGGGCCCAGGTCACGACTAATTCGTTGTCGGTTAGTGCGCAATCGCTGGGGTGGATGTCCTCGGGTACGCTCAATAGATCAAAGGTGCGTTCCTTGGTGTCTGGGTGCAGGCCCGAGGGGCAGTTATCGCGCAGCCATAGGTACGGATATACCGCTGTGTTTTGCTCGGACTGAAGGACGACCGCACCCAAGGTGCGATCGAGTGAAATCTGTGTCATGGAAGGTGTTCCTCAAAAAAGTGAATAAACGGAAAAAGAATCCGCTTAGTCACCCGAGGGCCACCAAGATTGCGTTTTTGAGTAGGCTGAGCCGGGCGTGCGCCCAATGCCTGCAATCGTTTTAAGTTTCATGTTCTTGTTATTGGCCTGTGAGGGCTTTCTGTTGCCCGATTTATAATTCTATTTCGAGGCCAGTTCAATCGGCGTTGTTGAAATAACTATGGCCCTGTTCAACTCGGGGCGGTTGCTATGTTTTTGAGCAAAGGCATCCGTTTGAGAAGTCGATTGAGTAGGCTTGCTACCGCGATTTTGGTTGCCCAGGCCGAGCGCTTGAGCGACGGGGTGAATTCGCCTGGCTTTTCCAGCGCTTGCTCATATAGGCCGATGAATTGGTCGATGAATAGGTTCATATCAAATCGGTCTTTCGCATCAGCGTTGAATTGAACGCCGAGTTGCTCTCGGAATTTTGGATTCAGCACCAAACGTTCAATGGCCGACGCAAGGCTATTCGAATCGTTTGGCTCCACCAATAAACCGGTTTTCTCATGCCCAATAATGTGGGGAATCCCCCCTGTATTCGTCGCGATGGTTGGGAGGCCAGCAAGCCCCGCTTCTCCTAGAACCAGGGGGTAGCATTCAAACAAGGTGGGCGTAATGAATCCATCAATGTTTCCGCTCAGCAAGTTCGCAATGTCATTGCGTTGCCCCAAGAAGTGTACTTGGTCTGTTAAGTCGTTTTCCGAACAGAAAGTTTCAAGTTCATGTCGATACATCCCCTCCCCAGCAAATGCCAAGTTCACGCGAACACCCCTGTGTTTGAGCTCTCTGATGGCTTCGAGTAAGACCATTGGGCCTTTTGCAGGAACCAGAGCGCCAACACAAATGAAGAGTGGTTTCTCATCGTCTAGGCCAAGCTCTTTTTTGAGATCGATCGGCGATATCTCATCAAACAGTTCACCATTGATCGCATTAGTAATTGTCAGGTAGGAAGGCTGGGCGCCGACAAAATTTTCAAGGTCTGTAGTCACCGTTGGCGATGCGCTTACGATACAGGGATTTGAAAACACTCGGAGACCCAACAAATCGCGCAACAGGTAATGAGCATGAAGATGGAGAACAATTGGGACGTTGCATTCTCGAGATACCGGTGACATCCACTGGTTCGGCGCCGCACTATTGCAGTGAATCAGATCGATATGGTTTTGCTCAATCAACGTTTTGGCTTTTTGCTTCAATGAAAAATAGTTTCGAATGTCAAGGCGTGGTGCTACCCAGCCTAATAATTGGGTGAACCTGTCTTCGGTGACCGTGACGCAACGCCCCTTTAATTCATTGGCTAATGCGGAGTTGTTGGTCCATAAGTGTGGTTTAAAACGCGTTGGTAAATTGCAGATCAGGTCGATTAATACACGCTCACTGCCACGGATTCCGTGATCGCCGAAATGCACAAATAGGATAGATTTTTGGTCGCTCATTGCAGTCCTCGTTTGTCTCCTATTGAGATTAGTTGAGCGAGTTTGGGATGATTGACCTTTTCGTTTTCGGGAAGTGCAGGTGTCTTGGACGGGGGGGCATCAATTGATTTTGTTGTTTTAGCCTCTATGCTGGCGCCTCATTAATCTCTCAATCAATGAGCCTGCCTATGACTTCTATCGAATCCTTACTAAAAAGCCTTCGCACTGCGCCTGAATCCATCCAATTTTCTGACGTGATTGCCGTCATTGACGCCAACTACGATCACAGGCCTACCGCCTTTACCAACGGGACAGCCACGAACGCCAGTGATCAAAATCAGGGTTCGGCCAAAGTGCTTTCATTTGGGCGCTTACAGAGCCTGACCGAGGCCGAAACGCTGGCCTGTTTTGCCGAGCACTATCGATCCGTTATGGCATCGCCTGAAGGAACGGATCATCAAAATATTCGTCAATTTATGGTCAATGGCTGGTCGGGTGTCGATCTTCCTGAGGGCTGTCTGACGTCCAAAAACTAGGCTTAAAAGCGCAGTTGAAAGGATAGGGTGGCTGATCTATCTAGGGTCGGCTGCCGTGTCTGATAATCGGTCCAGGGCAATCCTGTGCCGCAATGAAATTGTCGGTTGATGCTGTCTTGGCAGGCTTGCTCGGTCACCCGGCCGCCCACCCGAGTCAAGGAACGGCCGACTAGGCCAAGGCTCCAATTTGCCTCGCTCCATAAAACGCCCAAGCCCAGTTCCAATCCCGGGGCCGCTTGATATAGCAATGATTGATAGCCGGCATCGGCAGTAAATGGCATCAGGGCTGTGAGTCGAGGCGTGATTGAGTAAGCGAATACGCCGGCGGCTGAAAAAGTCGTTCTACTGGATTCGTAGAACGCTGAGGTGTCGTATCGAGATCCATCCAACGCTCGGAATTGCCCATCCCAAACTTCGCTCATCCGGTGAGTCTGATCTGCTGTTAATTGGATCAGTTTCATGTCCGCTTGTGCGGGCATGGTCAGGAACGACAGCGTCAGTAGAGCCATCCCAACTCTCATGGCGACAATCCCCCAATCGGTGAGAGGGCAGAATTGATATTGAGCTTGCCGTAGCCGTAAACCGAGTCCGGGCCGGATAGTCCCAAATCGGTCGCGGTTTGTAGCAAGACCTGCTTGAGCTGTTGTGTGTTGAGGTTGGGGAATTTCTGTTTCACCAGCGCCGCGGCCCCGGCCACTCGCGGTGCGGCAAAGCTGGTGCCGGCGGCATCGCCGGTGGCCAGCACGTCGTCATTGGCGACTAAGAAGTCGAGCGCCAATGCCCCGGCTTCTAAGCTGTAATCGGTGATGATATCGGCATTGTCCTGGACTGCACCGACCCAAAGGTAGTTTTCGCCTGCCGTTTCACCTTGATCCCTTAATGCGGCGACCGTTGCGGCTAGAAACTCACAGTCCTCTAATCGGCGCGAGCCGACCAGGCTTTCACATTCAGCCGCATTATTGCCGGCGGCCCAGACACTGAGTGCTTGAGCACCCGCGGGCTGGCTTGCGGGGTTGAAGTTTGCAACGTAGGTCGCGAGCTCAGAATCAAAGGCGTCGTTGTAGTCGGCATCCCGGATTACGCCCCAGGAGTTGTTTACGATCTCGAATCCATCTGCAAATGCAGTGTTATTGGCTGTGATGCCGGCATCGAACGAGAACGAGCCATAATCACCGAGATCGACCGCGCCTTGGTTTGCCTCGGGTGCGACAAAGTGTACGACCAGACTGACACTGTCGCCGTGGGTGTCGATTTGTCCATTGGAGTTAAAGTCATCAACGATTCGGACATCGACGCCTTTGCCACTCCAGCCATGGGCCCAGGCTTGAGTTGCGTTGGTGTCTCGAGACGGTCGCGGGTCTTGCCCGGAGTTGATGCTGTTATTGGCAGCGCTCAGCGAAGCGAAGCTGGGCGAGCCATACACGCTGGTATAGGGCAACGAAAAGAGGCTGGTGTCATACAGAGCAGCTCTCGCGTCGGCCTCGTTCGACGGCGTACCCAAGCTGTAGTCATAGGTCGCGATATCTGGCGCGACTGTGTTGACAGGGTTCCCTTGCAGGCTGGCGCTGGGGGTGACATTGGAACCACCCGAGCCTCCACCACCGCCGCAGCCAATGAGCCCGGCGGTAATCACAACGATAAAACCCGTCGTAAAACGCATCTGTCTCCCCACAGTAGTCCAGAATGAATAATTTGAGGGGTATAGGGGAGCTTTGAAAGGAAGGGTTAAGAAAATTGTTATGCAGTTCTCGCGGCGTTACGAATCTGCATGGCTTAATTCGTAACTGCTCTAGTACCTGGACAATTGGCGCTTATTGAGTAGCGGTCTATTCTTCCTTTAGTCCATTAACCTTTTTGATTTTCTCTAAGGCCTCAGCCCAATCATCGATTGGGCTTTTTTTTGGGCCTAAAAAAAGCCCCGACGTAGATGGAGGGCCGGGGCTAAGAAGCGTTGCTGCGCTTCGGAGGAGATCAAAATAAATTTGTCTGATGAAATGAATATAGGTCATTGGGAGAATTTGAACTGGTACTTCGGTCACGGTGCTAGTCATATAGGGTAAGGTGGGTGAAACGACTGGAGCTTCGGAATGATCAAGACCATCAAATGGGTAATTAGTGCGCTGGTTCTGACCTTCGCTGGCCTCGTGGCCTACACCCTCTATGAAAGTCAGCAATTGCGGGAGGCTGAACAGAGTTCAGTGGTCGCAGAGCTGGATGTTCGAATTGGATAAGGGGCTATTGGGTGAGTCTGAACTGTTTCAGGTTTACTTCTCTTTAAAGGCCGAGGGGCGTGACACAGAGGCCAGCCGGTTGTTGCATTGGGCCTGTGATGGAGAGATGAACCCCTCAAAAGGCTTTCGAGATGCGATGGTTAAGATCCAGTTGGGGGCAAAGTGGCGCTAGGCACGCTGTCTGTTAAGGAAATTAGAGCATGATGCTAGACGACTTCATGAATCCAGAATGCTGGCGCATTAATACAGAAGATTGCTTTGCGGAGCATGTGGGTATGGATGCCGTGATCAGCCTCGCGGATTTTTATCGAGGTGGGCTTCCGGATGCGCTTGAGGAATGGGCGGACAAACGCTCCGGTCAGTCCGAGGTGGTGCTGATTGAGTTGGGCTTTGATGAGGCACGACTCAGTGATAGCGAGCTTGCTCAATTCAACTCCGAGCAAGGCAAAGACGATTTGACCCAACTGTTTCACTATCTGGGTTCGATGTTCCTCGATGTTCGAGCAGAGCAGGCGGCTTTGCTTGAGTTGAAGCAGGAGCAGGGGCGCCGGTTTGGTCTGGTGGCGGAAACTCAGGGAGCGATGCAAGAGTTCCTGGATGAGTATTCGAGGTTGAGTGGGGGTGACTCTTTCGATCGCCGGTGAATTGAAGTGGCACCGCTCTCGGCCATCCATGGCCTCCGCGGTGTACCTACCTCCTGTAGGCAAACTGTCGACCTACGGTCGTCAGCCCAATTTTGACCAAGCAGGCAATAAAAAACCCGGTAGGGGTTATCAACTTCGCTTCGCTTTTGTTGACAATCCCTACCGGGTTTAATTGGTAGCGGGGGCCAGATTTGAACTGACGACCTTCGGGTTATGAGCCCG
>JAAXJV010000170.1 GCA_012269655.1 Pseudomonadales bacterium | reverse complement strand
CAACGTGACCAATGGTGCCCACGTTTACGTGGGGCTTGGAACGTTCAAAGGTTTCTTTTGCCATGAGTCAGGCGCTCCTATTAACCGTTGTTCTTTTTAATGATTTCGTCAGCTACCGAGTTGGGAGCTTCCGCGTATTTCTTGAATTCCATGCTGTATGACGCACGGCCCTGAGTGAAACCACGCAGGTCGGTTGCGTAACCGAACATTTCCGCCAGCGGAACTTCAGCTGTTACAACCTTGATGCCGTTAACACCGTCTTCCATGCCGCCCACTAGGCCGCGACGACGGTTAAGGTCACCAATTACGTCACCCATGTTTTCCTCAGGCGTTGTAACTTCAACCTTCATCATAGGCTCAAGCAGTGCAGGGTTCGCTTCTAGAGCGCCCTTCTTCATTGCCATAGAGCCTGCGATCTTGAACGCCATTTCGTTCGAGTCGACATCGTGGTACGAACCGTCGATCAACGTAGCCTTAACACCCAACAGTGGGTAGCCCGCGATCACACCGTTCTTCATCTGCTCTTCGATACCCTTCGATACCGCAGGGATGTATTCCTTGGGAACCACACCACCGACGATTTCGTTGACGAATTCGAAGTTTTCTTCGCCGTCCAAAGGCAGCGGATCGATCTTGACCACAACGTGACCGTACTGACCACGACCACCGGACTGACGTACGAACTTGCCTTCAACTTCAACGCTGTTACGGATGCACTCACGGTACGACACCTGAGGCGCACCGATGTTGGCTTCAACGTTGAATTCACGACGCATACGATCAACCAGGATGTCTAGGTGAAGCTCACCCATACCTGAGATGATGGTCTGGCCAGTTTCTTCGTCGGTCTTAACACGGAATGAGGGGTCTTCCTGAGCCAGCTTGCCCAGTGCGATACCCATCTTCTCTTGGTCAGCCTTTGACTTGGGTTCTACCGCAACAGAAATCACAGGCTCGGGGAATTCCATACGCTCAAGAACGATGGGGGCGTCGTTTGAACACAGGGTGTCACCGGTAGTGACGTCCTTCAGGCCCACCGCAGCGGCGATGTCACCTGCGCGAACTTCTTTGATTTCTTCACGGCTGTTCGCGTGCATCTGAACCATACGGCCGACACGCTCTTTCTTGCCCTTGACTGAGTTCAGTACGCTGTCGCCTGAATTCAGAACGCCAGAGTAAACACGGAAGAAGGTCAGGGTACCAACGAAGGGGTCGGTTGCGATCTTAAACGCCAATGACGCGAAAGGTGCATTGTCGTCTGCTTCACGAGCTTCTTCGGTTTCGCCGTCGTCTAGAACGCCGGTAATCGCAGGTACGTCAGTCGGAGCAGGCAAATATTCAATCACAGCGTCCAGAACTGCCTGAACACCTTTGTTCTTGAATGCACTACCGCAGAAGCAAGGAACGATTTCCATGTTCAATGTACGAACACGAATACCTTCTTTGATTTCTTCTTCGGTCAGCTCACCTTCTTCCAGGTACTTGTCCATCAGCTCTTCGTTGGCTTCAGCGGCTGCTTCAACCATTTCTTCACGCAGTGCCTCGCACTCGTCCTGAAGATCTGCCGGGATGTCCTGATATTCGAAGGTCGCGCCCATGTCGTCCTCGCTCCACGCGATGAACTTCATTTTCAGCAGGTCGATAACGCCTTTGAATTCTTTTTCAGTACCCACGTTCAACTGCATGGGAACAGCGTTCGCGCCCAAACGGTTGCGGATCTGACCAACAACACGCATGAAGTCCGCGCCGTCGCGGTCCATCTTGTTGACGAAACAAATACGAGGTACGCCGTACTTGTCAGCCTGACGCCATACGGTTTCAGACTGAGGCTCAACACCAGAAGAACCACAGAAGACCACCACAGAGCCGTCCAATACGCGCATTGAACGTTCTACTTCAATGGTGAAGTCAACGTGACCGGGGGTGTCGATGATGTTGATGCGGTGGTTGTCGAACTGCTGCTGCATGCCAGCCCAGAAGGTCGTTGTCGCCGCTGAGGTAATGGTGATACCGCGCTCTTGTTCCTGCGCCATCCAGTCCATGGTGGCAGCGCCGTCGTGCACCTCACCAATTTTGTGGCTGATGCCGGTGTAGAACAAAATACGCTCAGTGGTGGTGGTTTTACCCGCGTCCACGTGAGCTGCGATACCGATGTTACGGTACTTTTCGATAGGAGTGGTACGTGCCACGATAATCTCTCCGATAAGAACAAGGGGACACCTGGCCCCCTTGTTACGGCTAACTTAGAAGCGGAAGTGCGAGAACGCCTTGTTCGCTTCAGCCATACGGTGAACGTCTTCGCGCTTCTTAACAGCAGCACCACGACCTTCGACCGCATCCATCATTTCGCCAGCTAGGCGCAATTCCATGCTCTTCTCGCCACGCTTACGAGCAAAATCTACCAACCAACGCATCGCCAGCGCCGTACGACGGCTGGGGCGAACTTCAACCGGCACCTGGTAAGTTGCACCACCAACGCGGCGTGACTTTACCTCGACCATGGGCTGGATCGCTTCGAGTGAGTTGGCAAAAATTTCTAACGGATCGTTGCCGGTACGTTCCTGGACACGATCCAGTGCACCGTAAACGATTTTTTCGGCGACTGATTTCTTACCATGCACCATGACATGGTTAATGAACTTAGCTAGCTGTTGGCTACCAAACTTAGGATCAGGCAGGATCTCCCGCTTGGCGGCGACGCGACGTCTTGGCATATCTCTTTTCCTTCTTCAGGGACCCCGGTAATTTACCCGGGCCTTACTTCAGAACGCCGGAGCATTCTGGATTAATTTGTTTACAGGTCGATTACGACTTGGGCTTCTTAGCACCGTACTTAGAACGGCCCTGACGACGATCAGAAACGCCTGACGCATCCAAGGTACCGCGAACGGTGTGATAACGAACACCAGGCAAGTCTTTTACACGACCGCCACGGATCAATACGACCGAGTGCTCTTGTAGGTTGTGACCCTCACCACCGATGTAGCTGGTGACTTCAAAGCCGTTGGTCAAACGCACACGACATACTTTACGCAGTGCTGAGTTCGGCTTCTTAGGGGTAGTGGTATAAACGCGGGTGCAAACACCACGGCGCTGGGGGCACGCTTGCAACGCGGGCACGTCGGTCTTGACGACCTTGCGCTTACGAGGCTTACGAACCAACTGGTTAATCGTTGCCATTAATTGTGGACTCCTGCCATTAATAATTACGCCTCGATAGACCCTATTACGGATTTATCGAGGCGCGCATAGTAGAGATTGCTGAGGCGAGCGTCAACCGATCGCCTCAGAGCCGCCTTTACAGGCCGCCGGTCAAATCTCCAATTTCTTCGGCCAATGCTGCTGCGACTTCTGCTGCAGTCACACCGCCTGAACCGCTTTCGGTTTCAGCGTCACGCTTACGCTTACGGTCTGCGTGATAGGCCAAACCTGTACCGGCGGGGATCAAACGACCCACCACCACGTTTTCTTTCAGACCGCGCAGATGGTCACGCTTACCGGTTACCGCCGCTTCGGTCAGGACTCGAGTGGTCTCCTGGAACGAGGCCGCCGAGATGAACGACTCCGTCGCCAGTGACGCTTTGGTAATACCCAGTAGCTGACGCTCGTACTTCGCCGGGAACTTACCTTCCGCTTCCAGCTCGGCATTGACGCGCTTCACGTCCTGGTATTCCACCTGCTCACCGGTGATCAGCTTCGAATCACCTGAATCGGTAATTTCGGTCTTACGCAACATCTGGCGAATGATCACTTCGATGTGCTTGTCGTTAATCACAACGCCCTGCAAGCGATAAACTTCCTGGATTTCGTTGGTGATGTAACGAGCCAACTCGCTAACACCCAGCAAACGCAACAGATCGTGAGGATCGGTCGGGCCGTCCGCCACGATGTCACCCTTGGCGACTTCTTCACCCTCGTAAACGCTCAACTGACGCTCTTTCGGAATCAGACGCTCGAACGGATCGCTGCCGTCGGTCGGTGTGATCACCAAACGGTTCTTACCTTTGGTTTCCTTACCAAAGCTCACCACACCGCTGATGTCTGCACGAATCGATGCGCCCTTGGGACGACGTGCTTCGAACAGGTCAGCAACACGAGGCAGACCACCGGTAATGTCACGGGTCTTTGAACCTTCCTGCGGCATACGTGCAATGACGCTACCGACGCCAACCGTGTCGCCGTCAGCCAATGACACCAACGCACCACCTTGCAGCTGGTACGAAGCAATCGGATCGTCAGACTTCTTAGCGCCTTCCGCGAACAGCAAGATCTGAGGCTTCAGATCCTTACCTGCAGCGGGACGGTCTTTGGCTTCCAGCACTTCGATCATGCTCATGCCGGTCAGATCATCGGTCTGAACCTTGATGGTGATGCCCTGCTCCATACCGTTGAAGCGAACCACACCGCCTTTCTCTGTGATCAAGGGGTGAGTGTGGGGATCCCAAGTCGCGACCGCAGCACCGGCTTCGACGACGGTGCCTTCTTTACCAGAAATGACCGAACCGTAAGGCAGCTTGTATGACTCACGCTCACGGCCCTGTTCATCAGTCACGACCAACGAACCCGAACGAGAGACCGCGACCAAGTTGCCATCTTCACGCTCAACCGTTTTCAGGTTATTCAGCTTGATCTGACCACCGTGCTTCACTTCGATACGGTCAGCCGCCGACGCTCGTGATGCCGCGCCACCGATGTGGAAGGTACGCATGGTCAGCTGTGTGCCAGGCTCACCGATTGACTGAGCCGCGATAACACCCACTGACTCACCCACGTTAACCTGGTGGCCACGGCCCAAGTCACGACCGTAACAGGCCGAGCAAATGCCGTGCGCTTCTTCACAGACGATCGGCGAGCGAACCATAACGCGGTCAACACCCATGCCGTCCAGCTTAGATACTTTGTTTTCGTCCAGCAGCGTACCGCGCTCGAAGACCACCTCACCGGTGGCCATGTCTGCGATATCTTCGGCCACGACGCGACCCAATACACGCTGTGACAGCGGTACAACCACGTCGCCGCCTTCAATCAGCGGAGTCATTTCAACACCAGCTTCGGTGCCGCAATCTTCGGCCGTGATGACCATGTCCTGCGCCACGTCGACCAGACGACGAGTCAGATAACCTGAGTTCGCTGTCTTCAATGCGGTATCGGCCAAACCTTTACGTGCACCGTGGGTCGAGATGAAGTACTGAAGTACCGACAGACCTTCACGGAAGTTCGCGGTAATCGGCGTTTCAATGATCGAGCCGTCCGGACGTGCCATTAGGCCACGCATACCGGCCAACTGACGAATCTGCGCCGCACTACCTCGAGCACCGGAGTCCGCCATCATGAACACGCTGTTAAATGAAGGCTGTTCAATTTCGTTGCCATCTGCATCGGTAACGGTTTCTTTACCGATGCGTTCCATCATCTTCTTGGCGACCATGTCGTTAGCACGGGCCCAGATGTCGACAACCTTGTTGTATTTCTCACCGTGGGTGACCAGACCTGACGCGTACTGCTGCTCGATCTCTTTAACTTGCTCTTCAGCTTCACCCACGATCTGCGCTTTGGCATCTGGGATTTCGAAATCGTTAACACCGATCGATGAACCCGAACGAGTCGCGTAACCGAAACCGGTGTACATCAATTGGTCAGCAAAGATGACTGACTCTTTCAGACCGACGCGGCGGTAGCATTCGTTGATCAACGACGAGATGGCCTTTTTGGTCATGT
>JAAXJV010000112.1 GCA_012269655.1 Pseudomonadales bacterium | reverse complement strand
ACCAATTCACCCAAGGTACGAACGGTATCGGCTTCGGTCTTGGGCGCCATAGTCAGGTATGGGTTATCCCAATCGCCTAAGATACCTAAGCGTTTAAAACCAGCCTTCTGAATCTCGATCTGTTCATGCGCATAGGCACGACAGGCATCGCGGAAGGCATTGGCGTCATCGAATTCCTTACCGATTTTGCCAATGGTCGTTTCCACCTTGTGCTCGATCGGCAGACCGTGGCAGTCCCAGCCGGGCACGTAAGGTGAGTCAAAGCCTTCCAAGACATGGCTTTTCACCACGATGTCTTTGAGAACCTTATTCACCGCATGACCGATGTGAATATCGCCGTTCGCGTAGGGAGGTCCGTCATGCAAGATATATTTTGGCGCACCTACGCGGGCATCCCGCATCGCTTGGTAGGCGTCCTGCGCATACCAGTCTTTCAACATATCCGGTTCGCGCTTGGGCAAATTGCCGCGCATCGGGAAGTCCGTTTCCGGGAGATTCAATGTTGTCTTGTAGTCGGTCATGTCTTGTCTGCTTAGTTAATTCAGTAACTCACGCGTCTGAGCGTGATCACGATGAATCTGTTGTGTCAGGGCATCCAGCCCATCAAATTTTTGTTCGTCACGTAAATGATGAATGAATTCAACATCCAATTCGTGACCATACAGGTCGCCCTGATAATCCAATAAATGGACCTCCAGCCCGACCGGTCGACCTTCAACACTAGGTCGAGAACCTAAATTCGCCACCGCCGGATGATTGGCCAAGTTTGCTTTTTCACAATTCACTCGAACCGCGAACACACCACGCAAAGCGGGCGTCTGCCGGCCCAAGTTCACATTCGCAGTCGGAAAGCCCAAGGTTCGAGCCAACTGCATTCCACGATTGACGTGCCCTCGCATGCAATACGGTCGTCCCAACAGGGCTTCGGCCAACCCCAGATTGTTTTCGGCCAGCGCTTCGCGCACCCAGGTTGATGAAATCCTGCGACCCTTATGCAGCACTTGTCGGGTCCGCTCGACGCTAAAACCGTGTTGCTCACCCATCCGCTCTAGCAAGGCATAATCGCCAGCACGCTTTGCACCAAATCGAAAATCGTCCCCGACCACCAAATGTTGGATACCCAACTGATCCAGTAGCCAATGTTGAACGAATTGCTCGGGATTTTGGCTGGACAGTTGCGCGTTGAACTTAAGCACCTGAACCCCGTCAACGAAGGGGGCTAACGCCAGGATCTTTTCTTTGAATTTGGTCAGACGTGCCGGGGCTGGCAACAATCCTGTCTTGCTACGAGCGAAATATTCCCGTGGCTGAGGCTCGAACACCACAGCCACGCTGGGCACACCCAACTGATCTGCTCGTTCACGTGCTTGCTTTAAAATCGCCTGGTGACCGCGATGAACGCCATCAAGGTTTCCCAGTGTTGCCACCGAGCCCCGAGCACTCCAATTTTCGCCTAATCCAGCCAGTCGAACCTGCACGGTCGTCCCCAACGCATAAAGTTGCGCAGTATAGCGCTAAACGCCCATGATCCCTAGCGCTGTGAGTCAGTCCGCCATCAACCATTGACGCCAACGCCAACCGGCTAGAATTAGGGTCGCGAAATAGCTCAAAACACCGACCGCCACCAGCAAGCCAGTCTGGCCGGCCCGCAGCCAAATTCCTATCTCTGCGTAGGGCTGCAGTTGCTGCATGCAAAGCGTCAGTGCCAGCGCCATCACGACCAGTCCCAACACCACACGCAACGAAAGCGAAAGCCAGCGATCACTGAGTTGGTAAGCTCCGCGTTTGCGCAGCCCCCAGTAGAGCAAACCGGCATTCAATGCCGAGGACAACGAGGTCGCCAAAGCCAAACCCACGTGTGCAAGAGGTCCGATCAGCGCGAGGTTTAACGCCATGTTCGCGACCATCGCGATGATCGCAATGCGCACTGGAGTTCGCGTATCCTGGCGCGCGAAGTAACCCGGGGCCAGCACCTTAATGGCCATGAATGGCAGCAGGCCACAGGCGTAGGCTTTAAGTGACAGCGAGGCCTGCTCAACGTCAGACACCTGCATGGCACCGTACTGAAACAGCGTAAACAGCAAGGGCTCCGCCAACATGATCAGTGCCAAAGTGGCTGGCGCACCCAAGATAAAACACAGTGCCAGCCCCCAGTCCTGAGTGGATTGAGCTTGGGAATCCTGACCGGCGCTAAGTGCATGCGAGAGCTTAGGCAAAATGACTGTAGCAATGGCGATCCCGATGACGCCCAAGGGTAATTCGACGAGGCGATCCGAGTAATACAGCCAAGACACACTGCCGGTGACCAAAAACGAGGCCAAGATGGTATCGAGCAATAAATTGATCTGACTGACTCCCACGCCAAACAGGGCTGGCAACATCAGTCGGCCAATCTGACGTACGCCCGGATGCGAGGGCGTGACACGCGGGCGAGGCGCCATACCGATTTGAATCAAAAATGGAATTTGGAACAGCCACTGAACCAGACCGGCAGCCAACACACCCCAACCCAGTGCCATCACTGGCACATCGAAATTCGCGGACAACAGGGCTGCGCCGATCAGGCAAAGGTTCAACAAAACCGGCGTAAAAGCCGGGACTGCAAATCGGTCGTGCGCATTCAGAATAGCGCCAGCAAACGCGACTCCGGCGATAAAGAACAAATAAGGAAAAGTCAGCCCAAGCAATTCGCCCGCCAGCGACATCTTGTCCGGATCGTCAGCAAAGCCCGGTGCAAACACCCAAACCACGTACTCAGAAAACAGAACCACCGCAACGGTGAGCGCTGCCAAGACCGCCATAAGTGCGCCAGCCGTGGCGGCAACCAGTGCCCGAGTCGCCGCTTGAGCGCCCTCTGGCTTGGCCATGTATTCCGCCAAGACCGGAACAAAAGCCTGAGCGAAGGCGCCCTCACCGAATAGGCGGCGTAAAAAATTTGGAATTTTAAAGGCGACAAAAAAGGCATCCGCACCGCCTGATGCGCCAAACAAACCGGCCAAAACCACATCGCGCACCAATCCAAGCACACGCGAGAGCAATGTCATCAACGAGACGACCGAACTGGATCGAAATAAGCGCTTACCCAATTGACATCATCCCAGCTTGGTTATATCTTATCGCGCCTTTCGAGACCGCATGTGCGGCTCGCAACGATTTATTACTAAAGGAGCTACACAGGTGGCCAATAGTCCTCAAGCACGCAAACGCGCACGCCAGGCGGAAGGTCGCCGCGCTCGTAACGCAAGCCTTCGCTCGCGTGTTCGCACCACGATCAAGAAAGTCCAAGCTGCCCTGGCAGCCAACGAGGCCGACGCGGCCACTGCAGCATTCACGGCGGCTCAGCCCGTGATCGATGCCATGGTTAACAAAGGCATCTTCAGCGCGAACAAAGCGGCCCGCACCAAGAGCCGTTTGAATGCCCGCATCAAGGCGTTGAAAGCGGCTTAATCGCTGACTTTCCGAAGAAAAACCGGCAGTTGCCGGTTTTTTTTCGTCTGCCGAACAAACCCTCATCAGCGCAGCGCCAAATTATCGCGATGAATGAGTTCGGGCTCGCCGACATGCTCGAGGTACTGCCCCAGATCGGCTGTCGCCACACCCACGATGGCTTTCGCCTCGGAGGCGGAGTAATTTGTCAGGCCCGTGCCGATTTGCTGGCCATCCGCATCCATCAAGGCGACCGCTTCGCCACGGCGAAAATCACCCTCAACTCGATTCACTCCGACCGGCAACAAGCTGCGCCCCATCTCGGTAACGGCACGTTGCGCACCCTCATCTAAGAATACGTACCCTTTAACCCGCAGGTGGCCTGCCAGCCACCGCTTGCGCGCAGTTTGGGTGGCATCCGGCGCTACAAACCGAGTCCCAATAGCCTCGCCGTCGGCGATTTTCACCATGACATTTTCGGTGAGTCCATGTGCGATGAGCGTATCCGCGCCACTGCGTGCGGCGAGGCGAGCTGCCTGGACCTTAGTCGTCATACCACCTCGGCCGAGCGTGCCCGCCCCTCCGGTAGCCATGGCATCCAGGCTTCGATCGTTGGCCTGAACTTCGGACAAAAGCTCTGCGTTTGGGTTGGCTCGGGGGTCTTCTCGATACATCCCCTGCTGGTCGGTCAAGATAATCAATTCATCTGCTTGGATCAGATTGGCAACCAAAGCAGCCAGCGTATCGTTATCACCAAAGCGGATTTCATCGGTCACCACCGTGTCATTTTCATTAACGACTGGGATGACGCTGAAATCCAGCAGACGCAGTACCGTGGCCCGAGCGTTTAAGTAACGAGTACGATCCGACAGATCTTCGTGGGTCAGCAGAATTTGTGAGCTAGCCAAGCCATGAGAGCGGAAACAGGTTTCCCACAGGGTTGCGAGTCCCGATTGACCGGCGGCGGCCGCGGCCTGCAGTGTCGGCATGTCCGTGGGGCGCTGCGTTAAACCCAGCACACCCAGTCCCGCCGCCACGGCGCCCGAACTGACCACCACCACCTGATGGCCGGCCTGAATCAGGGACGCAATCTGGCCTGTCCAGTTTTGGATGCCTGCCTGATTAAGCCGCAGGCCTTCTTGGGTCAATAACGCAGACCCGAGTTTCACCACATACCGGCTCATTGCTGGTAAACGACCTCCATATCCCCGTCGTCGTCATCATCTTCGTCGTCACGCTGAGCTTCCAGCTTAGCAGCAAGCCGCTGTGCACGGCGTGCCTCGCGGACTTCATTCAATCGCTCGCGTGCTTCTTCGGCCATGCGCAAACGAGTCATTCGTTCTTCATCGGCCATTTCCGGCGTAGCTTCCTCTTCGGCCCAAATACTTTCGAGACGAATCATCAGATCCTGCGCCAGCAATTCAGTGCCCTGCTCGAGCAATCCTGAAATGATGTAGGCCGGTCCCTTCCAGTTCAGACGTTTGACCACGTCGTCCAGGGCCTCATCCCATTGATCTTCAGGAATGGTATCGGCCTTATTCACGACCAACCAACGTTCGCGCTCGGCCAGTGTCGGACTGAAACGCTCAAGCTCGGCTGCGATTTCAGTAACCGCTTCCACCGGATCTTTGCCGTCTAGCGGCTGCAAATCCACCAGATGCAACAATATGCGCGCGCGGGTCAGGTGCTTTAGGAAACGAATGCCCAGGCCGGCACCTTCGGCCGCACCCGCAATCAAACCTGGCACATCAGCAATGACAAACGAACGATGCGAGTTAATTCGCACAACGCCCAGCGACGGAATCAGGGTCGTGAAGGGGTAATCGGCAATCTTGGGCTTGGCAGCAGACAACATGGAGACCAACGAAGATTTGCCAGCATTGGGTAGACCCACCAAGCCGACATCCGCCAGCACCTGAAGCTCTAGTCGGATATCTCGAGATTCACCCGGCTTCCCCAAAGTCGTTTTACGGGGCGCGCGGTTGGTCGACGACTTAAAGCGAGTATTGCCTAACCCGAAATGCCCGCCTTCGGCAATACAGATCCGCTCGCCTGCGCTGGTGACGTCGGCGATCACGGTATCGGTATCGACATCGACGATGCTGGTTCCGACCGGAACCTTGAGCGTCATGTCCTGCCCTTTCGGTCCGCTCTTTTCTCGGCCCATTCCCGGTTTGCCGTGCTCGGCACGATACAAACGCTGGTAGCGGTAATCGATCAATGTGTTGAGCGACTCGTCGCCCTCAATGAAAATCGAACCACCGCGGCCGCCATCACCACCGTCCGGTCCACCTTTGGGTATGTATTTTTCACGGCGGAAG
>JAAXJV010000262.1 GCA_012269655.1 Pseudomonadales bacterium | reverse complement strand
CTTTTGACTCTGGGCGAATTTCCAGCGGTCATCCAACTAACAAAATGGACATAAAGCATGAGCGTTGAACACCTCTCAGGTGGCGAAATGATCATGCGGTCACTGAAAGAAGAGGGCGTCGACCTAATATTCGGCTACCCCGGCGGTTCAGTGCTGCATATTTATGACGCCCTTTATCAGCAGGACTATGTCGAGCACATTTTGGTGCGTCACGAGCAAGCTGCCGTGCACGCTGCCGACGGATACGCTCGTTCTACTGGTAAGACAGGTGTGGTCTTGGTCACTTCCGGCCCTGGCGCCACCAACGCAATCACCGGCATCGCCACGGCCTACATGGACTCAATCCCCATGGTGGTCATCAGCGGTAACGTGCCTAGCTGGGCCACCGGCACCGACTTCTTCCAAGAGACCGACATGATTGGTGTGTCGCGTCCGATTGTGAAGCACAGTTTTATGGTTCAATCGGTCGAAGACATTCCCAGCATCATGAAGAAAGCCTTCATGCTGGCCAACAGCGGTCGTCCGGGGCCCGTCGTTATCGACGTGCCCAAGGACATGACGGCACCGACCGAGAAGTATCCTTTCGAATATCCCGAGTCGATCCGGCTGCGCTCGTACAGCCCGCCGACCAAAGGGCATAGCGGCCAGATCCGCAAAGCGCTGGATTTGCTGGTGTCAGCCAAGCGCCCTGTTATCTACGTTGGTGGCGGCACAGTCACCGGTGATGCCAGCGCAGAGCTAACCGAACTGGCGCGTCGTTTTGGCTATCCTGTGACCAATACCCTAATGGGATTGGGCTCTTTCCCGGGAACCGACCCTCAGTTCATCGGTATGCTGGGCATGCACGGTTTTTACGAAGCCAACATGGCCATGCACAACGCGGACGTGATCTTTGCAGTCGGCGCTCGTTTTGATGACCGTGTCACCAACGACCCTGACAAATTCTGTCCGGGTGCGAAGTTCATCCACATCGATATTGACCCAGCCAGCATTCAGAAAACCATCAGCGAAGTGGAAGTTCCGATTGTCGGTCCGACCAAGGCTGTACTGTCTGACATGCTTGCCATGATGGACGAAGTCACGTTGGGCGAAAACGCGGATGACCTGGCGGCTTGGTGGAAGCAAATTGACGGCTGGCGCGACAGTCACGGTCTATGGACTCAGGATCGCTTTGAGCGCACCGACATGATCATGCCCCAGGACGTGGTGAAGACGTTGTACGAAGTCACCGGCGGCGACGCCTTTGTCTGTTCTGACGTCGGTCAGCATCAGATGTTCGCTGCGCAGTATTACAAGTACGATCAGCCCCGTCGCTGGATTAACTCGGGTGGCCTCGGCACCATGGGCTTTGGTTTGCCCTCGGCCATGGGTGTTCAATTTGCCCATCCCGATGCCCCTGTTGCCGTAGTGACGGGTGAAGGCAGTATCCAGATGTGTATCCAGGAACTGTCAGCCTGCAAGCAGTACGCACTGCCGCTGAAAATTATCAATATTAACAACGAAGCGTTGGGCATGGTTCGCCAATGGCAGGATATGCAGTATGGCGGGCGCTACTCAGCCTCGACTTACCAGGATTCGTTGCCTGATTTCGTCGCGCTGGCAGAGGCCTATGGTCATGTCGGTATGCGGGTCAGTGACCCAGCACAGCTGAAGCAGGCAATGACCGATTGCTTCGCGATGAAAGACAAGCTGGTATTCATGGACATTTTGGTGGATCCGAACGAGCACGTGTACCCGATGCAAATCGCAACGGGCAGCATGCGCGATATGTGGGTATCCAAGACGGAGCGGACCTAACATGCGTCATATTATTTCTGTTCTGATGGAGAACGCCCCGGGTGCGTTGTCACGTGTTACTGGCCTGTTTAGTCAGCGTGGTTACAACATCGAAAGCTTGACCGTTGCGCCGACTGAGGATCCCTCGTTGTCGCGTTTGACGGTGACCACCACAGGTGACGATCGTGTGGTTGAGCAAATCACGAAGCAGCTCAACAAGCTGATCGACGTGGTCAAGCTCGTCGATCTTTCAGAGGGCGCGCACATCGAACGCGAACTCATGCTGATCAAAATTAAAGCCACCGGTGCCCAGCGTGCCGAGGTGAAACGGACAGCGGATATTTTCCGCGGTCAAGTCGTGGACGTTACGCCCTCGGCCTATACCGTTCAGTTAGCCGGTTCTTCGGACAAGCTGGATGCATTTATCGAAGCCATTGGCTCGGTTGCCATCATGGAAGTGGCACGCACAGGTGTGTGTGGCATTGCCCGTGGCGAGCGAATTCTGGCGCTGTAAACCAACGATTGGGAAATCGAAATGAAAGTTTATTACGACAAAGATTGTGACTTATCACTGATCAAAGACCGCAAAGTCGCCATCATCGGCTACGGTTCACAGGGCCACGCCCACGCTTGCAACTTGAACGATTCTGGCGTTGACGTCACCGTTGGTTTGCGCGCAGGTTCTGCCTCTGTTGCCAAAGCAGAAGGCGCTGGCCTAAAAACCGCTGAAGTCGCAGACGCAGTTGCCGCTGCTGACTTCGTGATGATGTTGACCCCTGACGAGTTCCAGGGTCAGCTGTACCAGTCAGTCATCGAGCCTAACCTGAAGCAAGGCGCTACGCTGGCGTTCGCACACGGCTTCAGTATCCACTACAACCAGATTGAGCCTCGTTCTGATCTGGACGTGGTCATGATTGCACCCAAGGCGCCCGGACACACCGTCCGTAGCGAGTTCGTCAAGGGCGGCGGTATTCCTGATTTGGTTGCGATCCAGCAGGACGCATCTGGCAACGCCAAAGCGGTTGCGATGTCATACGCATCTGCAATCGGTGGCGGCCGTACTGGCATCATCGAAACCACGTTCAAAGACGAAACTGAAACCGACCTGTTCGGTGAGCAGGCGGTTCTGTGTGGCGGCGCCGTTGAACTCGTTAAGATGGGCTTTGAAACCCTGACCGAAGCAGGCTACGCGCCTGAAATGGCATACTTCGAGTGCTTGCACGAACTCAAGTTGATCGTTGACTTGATGTACGAAGGCGGCATCGCAAATATGAACTACTCGATCTCGAACAACGCCGAATACGGTGAATACGTGACCGGTCCTGAAGTCATCAACGAAGAAAGCCGTCAGGCCATGCGCAACGCTCTGAAGCGTATCCAAGATGGTGAGTACGCCAAGATGTTCATCAGCGAAGGCGCGACTAACTATCCTTCGATGACGGCTCGTCGTCGTAACAACGCAGCGCATCCGATCGAGAAAGTCGGTGGTGAATTGCGTGCTATGATGCCTTGGATCGCGCAGAACGCGTTGGTAGACAAGAGCAAAAACTAATCATGGCGGGCAACTCGCAGAAGCAACAGAACGAACCGGTTTCGATCGAGCGTCGGCAACAGCGACGCGGCATCTACTTGTTGCCCAACCTGATTACCACAGCCGCATTGCTGGCGGGGTTCTACAGCATCGTAAACGCGATGCGAGCCACGCCAGAAAATGGGCTGTTCGTGGTCGCCGCCATCAGCATTGTGGTGGCGGGCGTCCTTGACGGATTGGACGGTCGAGTCGCTCGATTGACCAATACGCAATCCGAGTTTGGTGTTCAGTTTGATAGCCTCTCGGACATGGTGGCTTTCGGCGTTGCGCCGGCCATCCTCTCTTTTTCGTTTGCGGCTCAATACAGCGGAAAGCTGGGTTGGATCGCAGCCTTTATCTTCGTTGCCTGCGTTGCACTGCGTCTAGCTCGCTTTAACGTGCAGGCTGAATCGGCGGATAAGCGTTTCTTTACGGGTTTGGCTTCTCCGGCTGGCGCGGGTTTGGTGGCGTCGTTGACCTGGAGCTTGGCCGATGCAGGGCAGATTGGATCAGATTGGGTCTGGTTATACGTTCCGTTAACCGCCGCGTTGGGTGGCCTAATGGTTTCGAATGTACCCTATCGCAGCTTTAAAGAGTTGGATCCCTCGAGCAAGGTCCCATTTATCGCATTGGCCGCGGTGGTGGTGGTCTATGCTCTGATTTCATTGGACCCGCCCCGCGTCTTGCTGCTGATTGCAATCATTTACGCGTGCAGTGGACCTGTTGAAACTGGACTGAAGTACCTCAAGGGGAACCAAGGCTAATCGCCTTTGTCCTAGGGGTAGGAGGACACTATGCCACACCCCAAAGAACACGAAATCACCCCTAAATCGATCTATAGCCGACGCCATTTTCTGATGGGTGCCGGTGCTACGGCAGCTGCAACTATGCTGCCTACCGCTGAGGCGGAGTCTGTCCCGATTGAATACCCCGGACCCGATTGGTTACGCGGACCGCTTTCCGCTCGATCATTAGATTCCAGTGGGCTCGAGTCGACTCCCTATAAAGTCGCGACCCAGTACAACAACTTCTACGAATTCGGCACCGACAAGACCGATCCGGCTAACAACGCACAGGACTTTGTGACCGACCCTTGGAAAATCGAGGTGGAGGGCCTGGCCGCTAAAACGGGTGAATTCGACCTCGAAGCCATTATTTCGCGATTGACTCTACAAGAGCGCATCACGCGTTTTCGATGTGTAGAGGCCTGGAGTATGGTGCTTCCCTTTATTGGCGTGCCCCTGCGCGAGGTCTTAAATGCCTTTGAACCAACACCAAGCGCGAAGTATGTGGCGTTTGAAACCTTGGTCGATCCCGAGCAAATGCCCGGTCAACGCAGCCGCTTTGCTTCGATTGATTGGCCGTATCGTGAAGGGCTAAGAATGGATGAGGCCATGCATGATCTTGCGTTCCTCGCTGTGGGTATGTATGGACAGGCCTTGCCGCCACAAAATGGGGCGCCAGTTCGCCTCGTTGTGCCCTGGAAGTACGGTTTTAAAAGCATCAAGTCGATCGTCAAAATTCGCTTTCAAGAAGAGCAGCCTCAGACCAGCTGGAATATGCTCCAGCCCCAGGAATACGGTTTCTACTCGAATGTGAATCCTAAGGTCAGTCACCCTCGTTGGTCGCAGGCTTCCGAGCGGGTAGTAGATGGTGGTCTGTTCCCAAGCCGTCAGCCTACTTTGATGTTTAATGGCTATGACGAGGTCGCAAGTCTCTATAACGGCATGGACCTTAAGAAGTTTTTCTAATGCGATACTTGCACCCTGGGCTATGGATTGCAGCCAGCTCGCCGCTGGTGTACTTGCTTACTCAGCTCGGTTTGGTCCTCTCGGGTCAAGCCAACAACCTTGGCGGTGATCCCGGTGAAGCCATCATGTCGGAGTTGGGTCGGTATGCGTTGTGGTTGTTGATTGCGACCCTCGCGATAACCCCGCTGCGAGGCATGTTTCCTCGATTAACCCCGTTGGTTCGAAGCCGCCGCATGCTTGGTTTGTGGGTAATGGCTTATGCGGTGTTGCATCTAGTGGCCTACGCGGTACTGGTATTGGGATTAGATTTTTCGATTTTATGGCAGGACATCAGCCAAAAGCCGTATGCCATAGCGGGCGCTTTGGCCTTCGTTGGCCTGTTGCCATTAGCGGTCACCAGCACTCAAGGGTGGCAGCGGAAATTGGGCCGCCGATGGAAACGGTTGCACAAACTCAGTTATCCGATTGCGGCAGCGGCTTGGATTCACTTCCTTTGGCAGGTTAGGTCAGACTATGCCGAGGCGGCGGTGTATGCGCTTCTTATTGGCTTGGTATTGCTCTATCGGACCCCGGCGAAGCGGTTTTTTCATCTTTCTGCAAAATAACCGTTGACGTCCAAATTAAACTCTATATTATTCGCCGCCCAAGCCGAGAGGCGGGTCTGAAAAGTCACTCAGAAAC
>JAAXJV010000268.1 GCA_012269655.1 Pseudomonadales bacterium | reverse complement strand
CGTTCCTTCTCGATGTCCTGCCATTCTTCACGGGGGTGAGTGAAAAGCCCGAAGATATGGTGTAACAGCATGTCGTAATTCCTTTTTTCTATTGCTGATTGAAAGGTTTACGCTATTTCCGAACGAAGTGCGACCTAATTTTCGTCGTATTCTTCAATTTCTGTGGCCCAGATTCGGGCCGTTCTAATCCTTTGGTCTCGAATGCTCAGCACTTCGAGTCGGAATCGGCCAATCATCAGGCTGACAGCATTGTCTGGAATCATCTCAAGTTGCTCGACAATCAGTCCGTTCAGGGTTTTTGGGCCGTCGGTGGGTAAGTCCCAATCTAGCTCTTTGTTGATGTCTCGAATGTAGGTGCTGGCATCGATCAGCCAGGACCCATCTTCCTGCGGGTGCAGGTCTGTGCTGGCGCTTTGGGCGTGGTCAGTGGTGTAGTCGCCAACGATCTCTTCAAGGATGTCATCAATGGTAATCAAGCCCTCTAGATCGCCATACTCATCCACCACGATGGCCATCCGCTGCCGATGCTTTTGGAAATTGAACAATTGGGTGTGCAGTGGGGTGCTTTCGGGAACGAAATAAGCCTCGTCCAGCAGAGATTGGATGGCTTCTTTGTCGAGTTGCCGTTCGCTATTGGATGACAGCAGTCGGCTGACGGATCTCAGGTGCAGAACCCCCAGTAGCTCATTGGGATCGCCATCCCAGACGGGCAAGCGAGTGTGGTTAGCCTGGCGGAGGGTATCGATGATCTCGTCCATGGGCTCGGAGATGTCCAGTCCATAAATCTCGTTTTTGTTGACCATCAAGTCATTCACAGACACCTGCTCGAGGTCCAGAATTCGAGTCACCATGGCGCGGCGGCGCGGGATTCCGTGACCCGACTCCCAGACGACGGTTTTCAGTTCATCCTTGGATAGGCTCTGCGCTTCACTGTTTCCTTGGTCCACGCCAAATAGCTTTAAAATACTGTTGCTGATTAGGTTGACGAACCAAACCAAGGGGTACAGCAAGCGAAGTAACGGAGTCAGTACCCAGCTGGCTGGGTAGGCGATCTTTTCGGGATGAAGAACCGCCAGGGTTTTCGGTGTGACTTCAGCGAAAATCAGAACCACCAGGGTGAGCGTCAATGTGGCCGCTGCGATGCCGGCCTCGCCCAGCCAGCGAGTGGCCAACACGGTGGCAATCGCCGAGGCTAAAATGTTGACAAAGTTGTTGCCGATTAAGATGACGCCGATCAACCGATCTGGCCGATCCAATAACTTTTGAACTCGACGGGCGCCTTTGTTGCCGATGCGGGCATTGTGTTTCAGCGCCAATCGATTCAGCGACATCATGCCGGTTTCTGAGCTCGAGAAAAACGCGCTCATCATTAGCAAGACGAGTAGCGAACCCAGTAACCAAATATCCTGTTCCGACATGCTTAATAGCGATCCAATATAACTTCTAAGACGATCTTGGTGCCGAGTGTGCCCACTAACAAGATGGCAAAGCCCGATAAGGTCCAGGCAGTTGCGGTAAAGCCTCGCCAACCATACAGCCGACGTCCAAACAGTAAGAGCGCAAAGATCACCCAGGCCAGCACGCTTAGCAGTGTTTTGTGAGCTAGATGCTGAGCAAATAGATCGTCGACAAACACCCATCCGCTGACGAGCGAGAGCGTCAAAATCAGCCAGCCAGCCCCGATCAGGTCAAATAGCATGCGCTCCATGCGAGTGACCGGCGGCAACAGGCGGGCTTTTATGATTTGACGGGATTTCAATGCGTAGTTTTGCCAAGCCAGCAGCAGTGATTGAATGCCGGCTAGGAACAAAATGGCAAAGGCGCTGACAGAGCTAACAATGTGCAGGGCAATACCCCCGCTGGATGCGATATTGCGGCCGGATTGGCTTTGATCTAAGTACAGTGCACCGGAAGTGACTAACGCGATCAGCGTCAGTAAAGGCATCAGGGCCAAATTAACCGGCTGGCGGATGCGCAAATAGGCTAAGGCCACCACTACCATGGAGGCGCTTAACGAGATCATCACACCAATGCTCATCGACCAGACCGGCTCGAGAATCCCCAGGGCTAAGCCGGCAGCCGTCCAATGTGACACCAAACCGATCGCAATCAGGGCGACGAAAAACCTTCTCTGATTGTATTGATGGTTCAGAAACTGGCGAACTTCTTCGCCTGCCGCTGCTAAATAAAAAACTGCAGCAATCCCTGACAGCAACGTGGGACTCATTAATGCTCCGATTTTTCTCTCGAGTACGTTTATACTAACCGCTTTTACGAAACTTAGGTGCACAACTGCATGTTCGATTCATTGCAGCAAAAACTGGCTGACGGCCTTAATAAGGTCCAGGGCAAAAGCCGGCTGAACGAAAACAATATTAAGGGTGCGTTAAAAGAAGTGCGTGGCGCTCTGCTTGAAGCCGACGTTGCGCTGCCGGTGGTGAAGGACTTTATTGCTAAGACCCGTATGCGTGCTTTGGGCACCGAGGTTTCTAAGTCTCTCTCTCCGGGTCAGACCTTTATTAAGATTGTTCGCCAAGAGCTTGAGCAGGTCATGGGCCGTGCTAATGAGTCATTGGACCTAAAAGCTCGCCCGCCAGCCGTCGTGTTGATGGCAGGCTTGCAGGGCGCGGGTAAGACCACCACCACGGGTAAACTGGCGCGCTTCTTAAAAGAGCGTGAGAAAAAACGCGTTATGGTGGTGAGTGCCGACGTGTACCGTCCGGCCGCAGTTGAACAGCTTAAGATACTTGCTGACGAAGTGGGCGTCACAGCATTTCCCACCGATACCGGCGCCAAACCCGAAGCGATTGTTACCGAGGCATTAAACGAAGCTCGGCGCAACAACATCGAAGTGCTGCTGGTAGACACCGCTGGTCGATTAGCCGTTGATGCTGAAATGATGGATGAAATTCAGCGAATTCATGCGGCGTTGGATCCGGTCGAGACCCTCTTTGTTGTGGATTCGATGACAGGTCAAGACGCGGCCAATACTGCCAAGGCCTTTGGTGATGCTCTGCCGCTCACCGGTGTGGTTCTGACCAAGGCAGACGGTGATGCGCGTGGCGGTGCCGCTCTGAGCGTGAAGGCGATTACCGGTAAGCCCATTAAGTTCATGGGTATGGGCGAGAAAACCGAAGCCTTAGAACCTTTCCATCCCGATCGTGTTGCCTCGCGCCTGTTGGGTATGGGCGACGTGATGTCGCTGATCGAAGATGTCGAGCGCAAAGTTGATCATGAAAAAGCCAAGAAGTTGGCGACCAAGGTGCAAAAAGGCGTGGCCTTTAACTTGGAAGACTTCAAAGAGCAGATTCAGCAGATGAAAAATATGGGTGGCGTAGCCAGCCTATTAGATAAGCTGCCGGGCGGCGGGCAAATGATGGCGCAGGCCTCGGACGCCATCAGTGACAAACCCTTCTTGCAGATGGAGGCGTTGATTAATTCAATGACGCCCCAGGAACGTCGTAATCCCGACATCATCAGTAGTTCGCGCAAGGCACGTATCGCAAAAGGGGCAGGGCGCGACGTGCAGGACGTTAATCGGCTATTAAAGCAGCACAAGCAAATGGCCAAAATGATGAAAAAAATGAAAAAAGGCGGCATGGCCAACATGATGCGAGGGCTGGGTGGAATGATGCCCGGCGGAGGAATGCCTCCTCGCTTCTAGGGCTTGCGTCTAGATCAACAAATCACTAGAATTTCGCACCCTTCGGATCTGCGTAAGGCAAATCTGAGAGTACAGAATTAACTTTAGGGCCGTATGGCGGTCCGTAACTAAGAGACGAGAGACTCAATGGTCACAATTCGTTTGGCTCGTGGCGGTTCTAAAAAGCGCCCGTTCTATCACATCAATGTCACCGATTCGCGCACGTCACGTGACGGCCGTTACATCGAGCGTTTGGGCTTCTTTAACCCCATCGCACGTGGAAACGCGGAATCACTGCGTTTGGACCTAGAGCGTGTAGACGCATGGGTTGCACAGGGCGCTCAGGTGTCTGATCGCGTTAAGCAGTTGGTCAAGACCGCGCGTAAAGCGGCTTGAGTGACTCACTGATCCTGATCGGCAGGATCGGTTCGCCTTGGGGAATCCAAGGGTTTAATTGGGTTCAGTTGTTTACGGCGGAACCCGAGACGGCATTTAGTTACCGTCCATGGGTGTTGCGTAGGCCACACCCAGTTAAAAAAGGCCAGTACTTGGCCGAAGACTTTGAGGTCAAACGGCCCAAAGGAAAAGCGCAGGCTAAGGGTTGGGTGTGCAAACTCGACCCCGGGGCTAACCGAAATGAAGCCGAAGGTTATAAAGGGCTGGAAATTTGGGTCGATGCGCAAAATCTGCCTGAGTTAAGTGACGGCGAGATTTACCACCATCAGCTAATCGGGCTGACCGTGGTAAACGAGCAGGATCAAAACCTTGGCCAGGTAGCCAGTGTGATGGAAACCGGATCAAACGACGTGTTGGTTGTTCGAGCCGGGGCGAATTCCTTGGACGATCAGGAGCGGCTAATCCCCTGGTTGGACGATGTCGTCAAGGGCATCCACCTAGATCAACAACGGGTCCAGGTGGACTGGCCAGAAGACTGGTGAAGTACGGCGTAGTGAGCCTGTTCCCTGAGTGGGTTGAGCAGGTTGGCCAGTTTGGTGTGCTGCAGCGAGCGCTCGAGCGAGGCAAGATTTCGATCGAGGGGTTTAATCCTCGAGATCATGCGATGGACAACCATCGCACAGTGGATGACCGTCCCTTTGGGGGTGGGCCTGGGATGTTGATGCAGATCGACACCACGCAAGCAGCCTTGGCGCAAGCCAAAACGGCGTTGCCCCAGGCTCCGGTGGTGTATTTGTCACCCCAGGGTCGAAAACTGGACCAGCGATTAGTGGGCGAACTCGCCCGGTTGCCAGAGCTAATACTTCTGGCAGGTCGATACGAAGGGATCGACGAACGACTGGTGGCAGAACAAGTAGATTTCGAAGTGTCGTTGGGCGATTACGTGCTCAGCGGCGGCGAGCTAGGTGCCATGGTGCTGATTGATGCAGTCAGCCGATTGATACCTGGAGTGTTGGGGGATCAAGCATCCGCCGAGCAGGACTCGTTTTCTAACCTTTGGTTGGACTGTCCTCACTACACTCGCCCCGTGGATTACCACGGTGAAACGGTGCCCGAGGTTTTACGCAGTGGGCACCATGGTCGAATTGAGCAATGGCGACTTCGACAGGGCATAGAGCGATCTTGGGATCGGCGGCCTGATTTGTTTGAGCGAAGGACACTGTCCCAGACAGAGCTTTCAATAGTTAATGAACATTTGAGCACGCTTGAGAAAGCGAGCACCACAAGAGACGGAAAAGACGATGAAAAACCCGATCATTGAGGCCATCGAAAACGAACAGATGGACAAAGAAGTCCCCGCGTTCGGTCCTGGTGACACCCTGGTTGTCCAGGTCAAGGTAAAAGAAGGTAACCGCGAGCGTTTGCAGGCCTTTGAAGGTGTTGTAATTGCAAAGCGTAACCGTGGCGTTAACAGCGCGTTCACCGTTCGTAAGATCAGCCACGGTGTTGGCGTCGAGCGTACTTTCCAGACGTTTTCAAAGCTAATCGACAGCATCACCGTCAAGCGCCGTGGTGATGTTCGCAAAGCCAAGCTGTACTACTTGCGTGAGCGCAGCGGTCGTAGCGCGCGTATCCGCGAGAAGCTGGATACTAAATAAGCGAAATGCTGAGCCGCGACATCGATTATGTTTCGGCTTATTTGGACAGTCTTTGGCTCGAACGAGGGCTGTCTGAGGCAACGCTTGCGGCATACCGCCAAGATCTAACCGCCTTTGTGACCTGGCTGAATCAGCAGG
>JAAXJV010000140.1 GCA_012269655.1 Pseudomonadales bacterium | reverse complement strand
ATTACATCTCCGACGCTGGATAGTCTGTTGATTGCGCTAGGGGTTGATCAAAAGTGGTTTCCATATCGAAAAATCGACGATCTCTCGCCGAGGCCAACATTTTTTCCATCACCTCTAAGCTGTGCAATGCCATGCGACCGCTGGCCCGCTCCTCTCTTCCGTCCCGGATAGCCAGCGCAAGATCAATCAAGCCGATGCCACGACTATTTTCTGCATGTGAAGTTGATGTAAACGGATGCTTTAAGTCGACCTCTTCCCAGGCGCTAATCGAAGCATCCCTCGGAAAGTCGTACCAGCGGTAATGCTCTGCTGTATTCAACCAGAGTGGCCCTCCAAACACATTCGGCCCATCCAACGGGTCAATGTCAGGGATGCAGAGTGTTCCTTTAGTGCCATAGAACTCCATCCTCGGTAGCTCCGAGTCCCAGACATCAAAACTCGTGATTACGGTACCTATGGCACCGCAGGCGAACTCTAGGTTGCCTGTAACGTGAGTATCGACCTCTACGTCAATCTTTCCACCTTTGTACGGTTCACTGAGTATAGTCCGTTGAGCGTGCGTCATACGTGCCATTGCGGCGACCGAGGTAACGGGCCCCATGAGCGATAACAGCGCAGTCATGTAATAGGGACCGATATCTAATAGCGGTCCGGCACCTTTTTTGTAAAAAAAGTCTGGGGCTGGATGGAATGATTCAACGCCATGATACGCACAAAAAGCCGTGGCTCCGACGAGATCACCAATCACACCGTCATCAATAAACTGGCGACAAGCCTGAAATCGCCCGCCCATAAATGTATCTGGGGCGCAGCCGATACGTAGCCCAAGTTCTTGGGCTTTTCGCACCAGTTGAGCGCCCTCTTCGTAAGTAGCCGCTAGTGGTTTTTCAGTGTGTACATGCTTACCCGCCTCAAGTGCCGCCATGTTGATAGAAAAGTGCGATGCGGGCGGGGTTAAATTGAGAACGATGTCCACCTCTGGATCTGCGATAAGCTCACTGGGCGAGGCATAGGCTTTTTTGAATCCGTGTTGTTCCGCTTTGGCTTTTGCTTTCTTCAACGAGCGAGCAGCGCACGCCTCGAGGCTGACCAATTTGGGGTACTGTTTCAAACTGTTGATGTAGACGTCTGAAATATCTCCCAGCCCGACCACACCTACTCTAAAGACTGTCATTTTACCTGCCATAAAATCCTGTATTTTCAATACACCCCGAAACCCTAACGTTTAAACACGTAACGAGGACGGGCTGCACGCGCTTAACGAATCACTACCCTTGATCCTAAAGAACTTGTTATTGTAACGGAAAGAATTTTTCAAAAAGGCTAAAAATGAAACGAATACTTTGTTTTGGTGACTCAAATACCTGGGGTTATCGATCCGATGGGCAGGGACGGTTTGATATCCCCTCTACATGGCCCGGCATTCTTGCTAACAATTTAGAGGGACGCGCCACCATCGAAATCGATGGGCTCTGCGGTCGTACCACCTGCATTCCTGACCCGGTTGAAGGCGAGCACTTAAACGGCGCCGCATACCTTTTACCGTGCTTGCTTGCACAAAGCCCGCTGGACCTGGTCATACTTAAACTGGGTTGCAACGATCAAAAGTCACGTTTCAACATGAGCGGACTCGACATCGCTCAGTCAGTTGCGCGATTGGTGAAGATTATCCTAAACAGTGGCGTTAATCGGGGGGAAAACCCGAAGGTACTGGTCATTCAGCCTGCACCGATCAAACTGCGCTCTTTCGCGGAAACATTCAAAGGCGCACCGGAGCGAGCTCAAGGTATGACCGAGGCCTTCACCAGAGAGATGGCAGCCTTAGAGGTCGAGCTGATTAACGAGGGTGACTATGTGCAGTCATCCGAAGTGGATGGGATCCACCTAGAGTTAGATGCCCACGCCACAATGGGCGAGGTCGTTACCAAAAAAGTCAACGCGATGCTGTTCTAAAAACAAAAACGCGCTCCGAAGAGCGCGTTTTGAAATTATGAACCTGCCTTGGCTGCCATCTTTTCTTTCTTTTTCTTAAATCGTGCGGCCATCAACGCATCGCCCTCTTTGGTACCGTCATGCCAAGTGCCTGCCCACTGATCCAGTGGCACTAAACCTTCACCACCGTAGTTAACATCAAAGTATTTGTGATGCAGGTAGTGGGGATAAGCTTCACTAGGAATGTACTTACCCGATTTCCCCAGCTTGATACGCTCGAAACCAAAATGACCATTAATCGCGCCGAAACCGGCCATGTGCAATTGATAGATCGCAACGACTGGGTTCGAAGGAATAATTAAATGCCAAAATGCAACCGCGTGGTACAAAAAGCCTTCCACCGGATGCATGGATAAAGACGACCAAGGCGTTGGGTTGATCGAGTTGTGGTGAATCTTATGAACCCACTTGTAGACCGGTTCTTGATGCATGACCCAATGAATGCAGAAGAAATGTGCTTCATGGATGGCCGGGGCCAGAAGCATCAAGCCCGCCAAGTAATATGGATTGTCCGTCCAGGAGACCCACGGGACCATGCCGGCAGCAAATGCGTATAAGAACAGCACCTCAACCAGCGTCCAGAGCGGCACAGAAAAAATGAAGGTGCGAAGGAAGTTATCAATATGCTGATCATTGAACCAAAAGACATCTGACTTGCTGTCGTTTGGAAATTTCCCGTTGTATTTGAAGTCGTTAGCTTGAGTCCGCTTGCGATACAGCAAATATTCAAAGGCACCATAAAACACGAACACACAAGCCATATTCACGGCGAGAAGGTATAAGCCCCAATCCCACGAAAGCGTCTTCATGGTGTCCACATCCGGAATAACGAAGAACCAATAAAGAAGCGTAGTGGCTAAATGAAACGTGCTCCAGGGAAACAAAAAGTCAGGGATCCATTTCAACACAGCTTTTAAGCTAAAAGGTTTGCGCCACATGGGTGCAACTTCAAGCTTACCGTTGGGTGACCAATCACCCCGCTTGTTACGTTTTCCGTAATCTAGATCGTTCATTGCTCACCTCGAACGTCGCCATTATTTATAGTCATTATTCGATGCATATCGATCAGTGAAGATTACGCAACGAGTAAATGATTAACAATGAAAGTGAGACTGAAAAAAGAACTAAAGTTTCATATAAACTCATAAATGATTTCTTTTAATTTCAAAAAGTATCAATAAGAGTCTGAAAACAAAAAAGGGGCTGATGCCCCTCTTTACAAAACTAACCTTTCAGTAGTTTTTTGAGCTTAACGGCTGGATCTGCCAGCTCCTGCGCGGAAAGAATCCTGCCCGCAGCCATCAAACGCTCGCAGACCTTGATATCTTTTGCCACGCTATTGCCTGGTCCGATCCCAGAGACAGCCGACAGTTTGGAATCTGGATCTAATTCAAAACACAAAAGCGTTTCGCCCATATCTCGAATAACCTGCTGACTGTTCGAGTTGGGCCATCCCGCCATTTGCAGGCCCAAATCGTATTGATCTGACCAGAACCAAGGCATGCCGTCAAAAGCGCTGTGCTCACCTGAAACGATTTGATTTGCGATGTGTAAGCCCTGCTCTTGCGCATTGCGCCAAGACTCCAGCCGAACTCGACTACCGGTCAGCGCAAGAGGAAAAGAACAGCAATCGCCCCCAGCATAGACGTCATCTTTTGCCCGCAAGGTCTCATCAACCGCGATGCCATTATCAATGGTCAAGCCTGCTTGACCGGCAATTTCATCATTAGGGACCGCCCCAACACCCAGCACCACAAGGTCAAATTCAAAATTTTGGCCATCGGCTAGGGTTAGCCTAACCGAGTCAGAGTCGCCCTCTATCTCCTCGATTTCGGCAGACAGGTGAATACTTACATTGGCTTCAGCATGACGATCGGCGACTCGACCTGAAATCTCTTTGGGCAAAACTCGGCTAAGCAGATTCGCTTGCGCTTCGAACAGATTCACCTGACAACTTTCGGACAACGCTGATGCCAGCTCTAGACCGATAAAACCGCCACCCACAATCCCTACTCGGGGAGCCGTTTTCGATTCCAATCTCTCTTGAATAATTTTTGCATCTGCCAATGAGCGAAGCGTTACTATCGGCGCCCCTGCTATCTCAAAGGCAGGCAAAGTTCTGGCTCGCGCACCCGTTGCAATCACCAGTTTGTCGTAAGAAACCAGGTTGCCATCCACGTCGACTTTTTTGTTTGCGATATCGATGGATTTGGCGGGCGCTCCGGCCAGTACAGTGATGTTTGCTGACTTGAGGTGGGCCTGTGGGTCCAAATCAACCCGTGGAAGCGCCGCACCGAGCTTTAGTGATTTTGATAACGGAGGTCTATCGTAAGCTACATCCAATTCATCGCTGATCAGAGTAACGCGGACATCAGAATCGCTCTGTACAAGCTGCTGTGCACAGCTTGTTCCAGTCAAACTCGCGCCGATGATGACAACATGAGTCAAACCTACACCTCGACCAACTCAATGAAGACGCGTTCGTTTTCAACTTTGCAAGGGTAAGTTTTCAGGTCGATGCAAACGGGAGAACCCAGTCCTTCACCGGTCTTAAAGTTAAAGCGACCGTTGTGTTTGGGGCACTCGATGATTTCGCCTTCGACGAACCCATCGCATAAATTCACTTTCTCGTGTGTACAGTGCGCGTCAGTCGCAAAAAACTCACCGTCTTCATCGTGATAAATTGCGTAATCGTGACCTTCAAACTCAACCGAGATGAGATCTTCTTCATCCACTTCTGTGGTGGCGCATACATCGACCCAACGTCCCATTATTCTCTCTCCAAAATTGATGACTTGACCCAAGGCAGCCGGTTTTCGACTAACCTAAAACCTCAGTAACTTTGACCAACCGGCCTTCAGCCACCGACTTGACGGCTGCTTCGGCAAGCGCAAGCGCCAACAACCCGTCCAACCCAGTAGTTGGAGGCGTAACACCCTGCTCGACGGCAGCCACAAATGCTTTAATTTCAGCTTCATAGGCAGGCATATAACGTTCCATGAAAAAATTCATCAGCGGGCGACGCCTATAACCTGAAGCGGATGCAATTTGAACGGTATTTTCGTGGTGATTGTCTGCTTGAGCCATCCCTTCAGACCCAAGCACTTCAATTCGTTGGTCATAACCGTAGGTGGCTCTGCGTGTATTGGTAATGACGGCTTGGCGCCCTTGTGCTGTTTTAAGCAGCACATTTACCGAATCGAAGTCACCGGCGTTGCCGATTTCTTGATCGACCAATACAGACGCAGCGGCCTGCACCTCTGTCACCTCATCATCCAGCAACCAACGAGCCATATCAAAATCGTGAATCGTCATGTCACGGAAAATACCGCCTGAGCGCTTAATGTATTCAATCGGAGGCGCACCAGGATCGCGACTGGTAATCGTGACCATCTCAACCTGACCGATGGCGCCGTCATCAATGGCCTGTTTTACACCGGTGAAGTCAGGATCAAAACGACGGTTAAAACCCACCATCAGCGTGCCATTCACTTCATCGACAACTTTTAAGACGTTTTGTACCCGACCAATATCTAAATCGACTGGCTTTTCGCAGAACACAGCCTTGCCGGCGCGACAGAATTGTTCAATCAGATCCGCATGGGTATCGGTTGGCGTGCAAATAATCACACCATCAATATCAGATGAGGCTGCAATTTCATCAATGGTTCGAACATCACAACCGTATTGCAAAGACATTGCTTCAGCCGCCTCTATCATCGGCTCGGCTACGGCCACAAAGGTGGCCCCGGCTGTGTTACTAATGGCCGCCGCATGGGCTTTGCCAATGCGCCCTGCGCCCAAAATACCGATACGTACAGTCATCTTCATTGCCTCAGGCTTGCGCCTATTCCGTTAAT
>JAAXJV010000135.1 GCA_012269655.1 Pseudomonadales bacterium | reverse complement strand
GAGCAATTCGTTCGCGATACGGAAGCGGGCATGAGTGCGGTCGCGGCCGTGGTCAAAGGTAACTCGGCCGATGCACCGCAACGGGTCGCCAAGATGGCTGAGCGCGTCAAAGAGCTTGAAAAAGAAGTGGCGAATCTAAAGCGCAAGCTCGCCAGCGGTGCCGGCGGTGACTTGACTCAACAGGCGGTTGAGGTTGCTGGAATCAAAGTATTGGCTGCCAAGATTGATGACGTGGATCCCAAGACACTGCGTGACAGTGCGGACCAACTGAAAAACAAATTAGGAAAAGCTGTCGTGGTGTTGGCGACGGTGACCGATGGCAAGGTGTCATTGGTGGCCGGCGTGACGAAGGCAGAAAGTTCCCAATTCAAAGCCGGTGAACTCATCGGACAGATTGCTGCACAAGTCGGTGGCAAAGGCGGTGGTCGCCCGGACATGGCAATGGCCGGCGGAACCGATCCCAGCGGATTGGATGCGGCGCTGGCCAGCGTCGTGCCCTGGGTTGAAGCGAAAGCATAAGCAAGGACAGACATGGCACTTATTGTTCAAAAATTTGGTGGCACCTCGGTTGGCTCGGTAGAGCGCATCAAGGCGGTCGCAGAAAAAGTCAAAGGCTTCCGCGCGAAAGGCCACGATATTGTTGTGGTTGTGAGTGCGATGAGCGGCGAGACCAATCGCTTGATTGGCCTAGCAGAAGAAATTCAGTCACGCCCAGTGGCAAGTGAGTACGACACGCTCGTTTCAACCGGTGAGCAGGTCACTATTGCGTTGTTGAGCATGGCGCTTCAGGAATTGGAATGCCCTGCACAAAGCTTCACCGGCTGGCAGTTGGGTATGCATACCGACCGCTCGCACGCTAAAGCACGCATCACAAAGATCGACGAAATGCCGATCCGTGGCGCGTTAGAGCAGGGCAAAGTGGCCGTGGTGGCCGGCTTCCAGGGCATCACCGATGACAACCGCATCTCGACCCTAGGGCGAGGTGGCAGTGACACAACGGCGGTCGCTATTGCTGCGGCGCTGGATGCGGATGAATGCCAGATTTACACCGATGTAGATGGTGTTTACACCACCGATCCTCGAGTCGTTGAGAGCGCTCGTCGGATGGAATCCATCACCTTTGAAGAAATGCTCGAGCTGGCATCGCTTGGTTCGAAGGTCTTGCAAATTCGCAGTGTTGAATTTGCCGGCAAATACAAAGTTCCGCTGCGGGTCTTGCACTCCTTCCAGGAAGGCCCCGGCACCCTGATTACAGTAGAGGATCATAAACCCATGGAAAGTCCCGTTATCTCAGGCATTGCATTCAACCGTGACGAAGCCAAGTTGACGCTATTGGGTGTTCCAGATGTGCCTGGTGTGGCTGCATCTATTTTGGCACCCATTGGTGACGCCAACATCGAAGTCGACATGGTGGTCCAGAACGTGGGCGAAAATAACACCACGGATTTCACCTTTACCGTTCACAAGAACGATTACGAACGCGCTTGTGAATTGCTAGAGCAAGTCAAAAACGATCTGAAAGCTCGCGAAATGCGCGGCGACAAGGATATTTGTAAGGTGTCCGTGGTGGGCGTTGGCATGCGCTCACACGCGGGCGTTGCCAGCACCATGTTTAAAACCCTAGCGGCCGAGAGTATCAACATCCAAATGATCTCGACCTCTGAAATTAAGATTTCGGTGGTGGTTGAAGAGAAGTACTTGGAATTGGCGGTTCGCGCCTTGCACGCCGCGTTTGATCTAGCGGTCGAATAAGCCATAACCGCTACAGTTCAAGATCAAAAACCGGGCCTTGGTCCGGTTTTTTCTTTTCTAGTGCCTCGCGATTGTTAATCGAAGTCCAATCTGTATAGTACCCACAAATAAAAATTAAGAGGAATGGATTCCGAATGTTAGTTCTGTCCAGAAAGCTCGACGAGAGCATTCAGATTGGAGATGAAATCTCGGTCAAAGTTTTGGGTGTTAGCGGTCAGCAAGTCCGGCTGGGCATCGAAGCACCCCGCGAGGTCCAGATCGACCGAGCTGAGTTGCGGTTAGACTTGCCGACAGACGAGCCCGTCGCAGTTGAGCAGGATTGAATCGAAGATACAAAAAAGCCCGCAAATCGCGGGCTTTTTTAATCGACTCGTGCTTAACGAGCGCGGTAGGTAATCCGGCCTTTGCTCAGATCGTAAGGCGTGACTTCGACTTTCACGCGGTCACCGGTCAAAATACGAATGTAGTGTTTACGCATCTTGCCAGAGATGTGCGCGGTCACCGTGTGACCGTTGTCGAGTTCTACCCGGAACATGGTGTTGGGTAGGGTGTCGACGATGGTGCCGTCCATTTCGATGCTGTCTTCTTTAGCCATTCATACCGTCTCAGGATTTAAAGGTGCGCGGATTATGGACCTTGCACTCGCGCTAATCAAGTTGCTGGGGAATATTGCGGGTCCAGACCCGACCGACCAAAAACTCCAGGGGCTGATAGTCGGTTTTGTAATTCATCTTTTCGCAGGCCTGAATCCAGTAACCCAGATAGACATAAGGGAGCTGTAAACGTTCTGCTTCGAGTACTTGAGCCAGGATGGCTAACCGACCCAGACTCCGTTTTGACTGATCGGGTTCAAAGAAGGTGTAAATCGCGCTCAGCCCGTGGCGTTGCAGTACATCAATCACCGCGACTGCGATCAAGGTGCCTGCTTCGTCGCGAAAGCACAGGAAACGAGTGTAAGGCCCTTCGACCATTAAGAAGGTCTTGAATTGCTCTTTGGAGGGTGGGTGCATGTCCCCATTGGGGTGACGAACGTCGATGTAACGGCTGTATAGGTCGTAAATCTCGTCATCGATATAGGGTAGCTGCCACTCGGCGGTGATGCCTTGGTTGGCTTTTAAGGTTTTCTTAAATCGGCGTGTCCAGCGAAATTCAGCGATCGGAATGCGCACGCTGATGCAGGCTTGGCATTGTTTGCATTGCGGGCGATAGAAATATTTTCCGCTACGACGAAAGCCCAGCAACGTCAGCGTTTGATAGTCTTCTTGCTCGATTTGAACGTCGGGGTCGGCAAACAGAGTGGTGGCAATTTCGTCGCTTAAGTAGCTGCAATCGTGTGGGGCCGTCGCAAAAAAACGAACGTCGTTTAAGTCACTCATAAGCTTCCCAGCGAACCGCCGGATGCGCCGGCCAAGGTGCCGGCGCCGCAGTGTGCAGTGGTGACGGGCCGGCATGCTTTTTCAGCTCGGATTGAAATTGCTCGCGAGAAATGCCGGTCGCACCAAGCGAAATGAGATGGTCGGTGGCGACTTGACAGTCGATCCATGCGTAGCCCCATTGATCCAGTTGCCTGGTCAGTGTAGCAAATGCCACTTTGCTCGCATCACTCACCTGACTGAACATGGATTCTCCAAAGAAAAACCGTCCCATGGTGAGGCCATACAGACCGCCCACCAATTCGCCATCTCGCCAAGTTTCGACACTGCGCGCCCACCCAAGATCGTGTAAGCGCTTGTAAGCCTGGATCATGTCGTGATTGATCCAAGTTTCTTCGCGATCCGCACAAGCCTGAATAACTCGTGGGAACTGTTGGTTGAAGGTCACTTCAAAACCACCGTTTCTGAGGATTTTTTTCAGTGATCGGCGGATGTTTACCTGGCTCGGTTTAATCAGATAACGGGGATTGGGTGACCACCATAAAATGGGTTGTTGCTGGTCGTACCAAGGAAATATGCCGCTGTGATAGGCCAGCAACAAGCGTTCGGGACGCAAATCTCCACCGGCCGCCAGCAGGCCATCCGGGTCGTCCAACGCCTGACTTAGATCCGGAAACCAAAGCTGCTCCGGATCTAGCCAATCCAACAAGATCCTACGCGTCCTCGTCCAGGAAGCGCTCGGCATCCAGTGCAGCCATGCAACCAAAGCCTGCACTGGTGATGGCCTGACGATAGATGTGATCAGCCACGTCGCCTGCGGCGAAAACCCCAGGCACGCTACATTGGGTCGCATTGCCATGCTGGCCCGATTGGGTCACCAGGTAGCCGTCTTTCATGTCCAACTGACCTTCAAAAATTCCGGTATTGGGCTTGTGGCCAATGGCGATAAAGACGCCGTGGACATCCACGGTACGAGTGCTGTCATCTTGAGTGCTGGCCAAGGTTAATCCGGTGACGCCCATGGCATCGCCTTTGACTTCGCTGAGTTGATGATTCCAGACAATTTCTACTTTTCCTTCGGCTTCGCGTTGGAATAGACGATCCTGCAGAATTTTCTCTGCTCGCAGCTTGTCGCGACGGTGAACTAAGGTGACCTTGCTGGCGAGATTGGCCAAATACAGGGCCTCTTCTACGGCTGTATTACCGCCGCCAATCACAGCCACGGGCTTATCACGATAAAAGAATCCGTCGCAGGTGGCACAGGCGCTGACACCGCGGCCCATGAAGTTTGACTCAGACTCTAGCCCCAAATACTGGGCGCTGGCACCGGTTGCAATGATCAAGGCGTCGCAAGTGTAGGTGTCCTTGTCACCCGTTAAGGTGAAAGGCCGCTTAGACAGGTCGGTCTGGTGGATGTGATCATTGATGGTTTGGGTGTCAAAGCGCTCGGCATGCGCTTGCATGCGAACCATCAGCTCGGGCCCCTGAACACCTTCCGCATCACCCGGCCAGTTGTCGACATCGGTGGTGGTGGTCAGCTGACCACCGACTTCGGTGCCGGTAATAACAACGGGGTTCAAGTTGGCTCGAGCGGCGTAAACCGCGGCTGTCCAGCCAGCCGGTCCGCTGCCCAGAATGATTAATTTGTGGTGTTGCGCCATGTCCAATCCTAAAGCTGAGATCACGAGAGTGTTTTGATACGATAACGCTGAATTATGCGGCTGAACGCCGTCGGATTAAAGGACTGTATGAGCACGCGATCTTCGAATTCCCCTTTCCGCCGTCTGGGACGAGATGTTTGGCTGATCCTAGGGGTAGCGCTCTCGGTCTGGGTCATGCTGGCGCTGGCGTCTTATGACCAGAACGATCCTGCATGGTTCTTTACCGGCATCAATAATCCGCCGCTGAACATGATGGGCCCGCTGGGCGCGTTGATCAGCGAATTTATGCTGATCGGCTTTGGGTATATGGCCTTTGCCTTGCCCGTGTTGATCGTCTGGCACGCGTTGTCCGTGCTGCGTGAAAAAGCCTTGATGGATTTGTCGCAGACCCGTGGCTGGATTCAGTTTTTTGGTTGGTGGCTGGCGCTGGCAGGTTTTGGCGGGCTGTTCACCATGGCTTTCTTTCCCGAGGCAGGCGATTTGCCGCCGGAGGTCACCGCAGGTGGAGCGCTGGGTCAAGCCATGGTGGACGCGGCGGTGCTCAGCATGGGCTTTATTGGTGGCGGAGTCGCATTGTTCGCACTGGGTCTGGCCGGCCTAACGTTAGCTTTTTCTATTCAGTGGACACAGGTGCTCGAGGCCTTGGGTCGAGGGTTAGAGCGCTTCTGGCAGGGCCTGTTGGGACAGGCCCAAGCCAAACCCCAGGCCGATATGAATTTGGCACCGTCGCGCTGGCAGCGTTTGATTCATCCGTTAGCGGGTGTATGGCAACGATTCCAATCCAGACGCGCATTGAAAGCCGCCCGGGCGAGCAAGGCCAAGGGGCAATCTGAATCGACGGCCTGGTTCGAAAATACGCACGGCGATTCAGCTGAGCCTAACCTGGACGGATTGGATGATTTGGAGTGGGATCCGGTTGATCCAGATCCGATAGAGATCATGCCGGATGAGCCACCGATGTTTGCAAAGCCGGTCCGTGATACGAGTGTCAGTGATCAACAAGCGAAACCGTCTGAAGCGGCCGAGAACCAGTCGATCACCGAAGTCGAGGATGATCCTGAAACACCCTCGGTATCAGAC
>JAAXJV010000127.1 GCA_012269655.1 Pseudomonadales bacterium | reverse complement strand
GAGCAGTACCGACCGCATTTCCGGTCCGATCTCGAGCAACGAAATGTAAACATTGCGCGTCCATCACGTCCCCCTCCTCTTCCGGTGCCACGGCTTGCTCATGCACAAACACCGCAGTACGAACTGCACAGGCGGACTCTTCTAGGTGATCCCACTCACCGCTTTCAATTGAAATCATGGGTCTTCAGATCCTTAGATGCGTCTTCTAGCCAGCCGGCTGCGTGGAATTCTTGCAAGCTTTCTTGCGTGTCCTCGTCTTGTTGAGTGGTATCGAGCCCGCGGGTGCAGAGGGCCTCGAGTGAGGTAGCGGTAAGGTAAAAGATTTCCCCCATGACCGCGGCTTGATTTGCACTGATCTGGCAGGCTCGAACGCCCGGCGCAAAACGCACGAATTCGCCTTCAGCATCGCTGTCGCTGTGGCTCCATTGCGTTGCGGCCAGGCCCCAAGCTTGACGGAGCTCACTGTCCGAGCGCTTTTCGATCCACTTCATCAACTGTTGGCGTAAGGAGTCAACGTTAGCGGGTGCAAAGCCCGGGGGGGCATCGCGCGTATCCACTACCAGCGGGGTGCTGCCGTCTTGGGCTAGATGCTCAAGGACTGAGCCTAGGCTGGGTTGGCGAAAGCCGACACTCAGCGTCATGCAGGTATCGTCTAAAGCCACGCCATGATGGCCGCAGCCGGGTGGGACGTACAAGAGATCACCCGGCTCAGCAATGTGACTTTGAACGGGGTGGAAACCCTGCAGTAAACGGCTTCCACCTTGGTCAATTTCTGGTAGCTTGGCATCGGCTACGGTACCGAGTTGCCAAGAGCGCTTGCCTGCAAGTTGGATCAAGAAAACGTCGTAGCGATCCCGATGAGCGCCTACGCTGGCACCTTCAGTGGCATGGCTAATCATTAGATCAGAAAACGCCCATCGACCTAGTTGCGGTAACGAGCGTGACCAGGCATCCAAACCCCAATCTAGACTTTCAACTTGTCCGACCAATAGGGTATGCCGGCCGCTGGGTGGTGTCTGCGGATCTAAGGTGAGCTGAAAGTTGTTGTCTGGCTCAATTAAACGGGCAGCATCGCTCTGTCTTGCCCATTTCCAGAGTTGTGTGACGCTCGGGGTCAGTTCCCCAAGCTCACAGGCTTTGGGCACAAAGCAGGGAGACTGTTGCCAGTGAGTAGCGTAAAAGTCTCCCGGTAGCTTCATAGACCGCGGGCTTGCTCGGTTGCGTTACCGATGTAGCTAGCCGGCGTCATTTCGATCAGTGACTGACGCGCTTGCTCTGGGATGTCCAAGGTGGCGACAAACTCTTGCATCACAGCTTTGGTAATGGCCTGACCACGGGTCAGTGCTTTGAGTTGCTCGTAGGGGTTCTCTAGCCCGTAGCGGCGCATCACGGTTTGAATGGGTTCGGCCAAGACTTCCCACGCCTCATCCAAGTCCGCCATGACACGATTCGCATTCAATTCAAGTTTACTGAGGCCCTTAGCCAATGCGGACCAGCCCAATGAGGTATGGCCGAAGGCCGTGCCAAGTGTTCTTAGCACAGTCGAATCCGTTAAATCTCGCTGCCAGCGACTCACAGGTAGCTTCAGGGCCAGATGATCCAGCATGGCATTGGCGAATCCTAAATTGCCTTCCGAGTTTTCGAAATCAATCGGATTAACTTTGTGCGGCATGGTCGAGGAACCCACCTCGCCTGCGATAACTTTCTGTTTGAAATAACCCATGCTGATATAACCCCAGACATCTCGGTCTAGGTCGATCAGTACGGTGTTGAATCGCATGCTGGCATGGCATAGCTCGGCCACATAGTCGTGCGGCTCGATTTGCGTAGTGAAGGGATTAAAAGTTAGGCCAAGGCTCTCGACGAATTGCTGACTAAAGGCCGGCCAATCCATGTCAGGATAGGCTGACAGGTGAGCGTTGTAATTGCCCACCGCGCCATTGATTTTACCGAGGATTTCGACATCACTGATTTGCTGCAGGCAACGCTGCAGTCGATAAGCGACGTTGGCAATCTCCTTACCCACAGTGCTGGGGCTCGCAGTTTGGCCGTGTGTTCTCGACAACATGGGCTGATCAGCCCACTGGTGTGCCATGTCGGTCAGTGTTGTGAGAATTCCCTGCGCTTGTGGAATCAAGACTTCGTCGCGGGCCGCATTAACCATCAGGCCATATGACAGGTTGTTGATGTCTTCACTGGTGCAGGCGAAGTGAATGAATTCGCTGACTTGGTTAAGTTCGGCATTGCCTTGAATGGATTCCTTAAGGAAGTACTCAACAGCCTTTACATCGTGGTTGGTGGTCGCTTCGATGGCCTTGACGCGGTGTGCCTGATCCGCGCTGAAGTTGTCAACCAGATCGTCTAAAAATTGATTGGCTTCAGTAGAGAGGGCGGGCACTTCAGAGATTTCGTCGCAGGCCGCCAGGGCTTGCAACCAACGAACTTCAACGGTGACGCGGTAACGGATTAGTCCAAATTCTGAAAGGTAGGGTCGCAGGTCATTTAATTTGCCAGCGTAACGCCCGTCAGTTGGGCTCAGTGCGGTCAGCGCGCTCAATTCCATGTGAAGTTCCCTGGTGTGAAATTTAGGGCGCGGAGTATATCAGACCTGAAGTAATTTTCTGGCCGCCTGGGCGTATTTTTGGCGCTGGAATAACAAGTGCCAGCGTCGACCACCCAACTGGTGCCATAGCATGCTGCAGCGGATGCCGACCAGTAGCAGTGCGCGCACCTTGTCCGACGCACCATTGGACTGCAGATGCTTAGCATCGCCAGAAACCTGAATGCGATAACGGAAGGTCGATAAGGTGTCCTGGTAAATTTGCGATAGATTGGCCAGTACGCTGGGGTTGTTAAGTCCATCAAAATGGATGCGTTGGCGCTCGGCGCTTTGTAGACGTTCGCCAATGATGCCCAACATGTCCGGCCGCTTCCCTAATTGCCGCTCCAGATGGGTCAATGACACCCAGTAGCGCGTGACCGCCGGATTGCTTTGGCCGCCGGACTCAATCAACTTTAACAAGGTGCGCAGGCCAGTATTGACCGCGAGTCGTCCTCCAAGGGCTTGTTCTGTGCTGTCCGGGTTGAATTGAAACAGGCTTTCCAGACTGCCCTCTAGATCCGTCGTGCTGAGCTCGCCCGTGGTGGCTAATCGGTCTACCCAGTGAGCGGCCTGGACAATGCCGGCCAGGGCCAGTGTACGTTCTTCGATACTCGTCATAACCGATCTATGGCGTCAGCGCTCGAAGCTTTCAATTACGCCGCCACCTAAGCAACGTTCGCCGTTGTACAAAACTGCACTTTGACCGGGTGTAACGGCCCATTCGGGCTGCTCAAAGGTCACTCTCCAACCCCCCTCATGCGGCGCAACCGAGCAAGCAACATCCGGGCTGCGATAGCGAACCTTGATGGTGCAGTGAAAAGCATCGTCGGGCGTTTCGCCAATCCAATTCATATCACGCACCCACAGGTGTTTTGACATTAATAATGGATGCTGGGCACCTTGAACCGCGATGAGCTGGTTGTTTTGCATGTCTTTGTCAGCCACAAACCACGGCTCATCTGGGTAGTTTCGGAGTCCGCCGATGCCGAGGCCTTGTCGTTGTCCTAAGGTGTAGAAGCTAAGACCCTGGTGCTGGCCGACTCGATCGCCCTCGGGAGTAACGATGTCACCCGGCGCCGAGTGGACATAGCGTTTAAGAAAGTCGGAAAATCGGCGCTCGCCGATAAAACAGATACCGGTCGAGTCTTTTTTACGGGCCGTGACAAAACCCTGTTCTTCGGCAATGCGGCGAACTTCAGGTTTTTCGAGCTCACCCACAGGGAATAGGGCGCTGGATACCTGAGCCGTCGACAGTGCATGTAGAAAGTAACTTTGGTCTTTGTTGCCGTCCAGTCCACGCAGCAAATGGCCCTGTTCGGTCCGTCTGACGTAATGGCCCGTGGCGATCGCCTCTGCACCTAGGGTTCGGGCGTAGTCCAAGAAAGCTTTGAATTTAATTTCACGGTTACACAGGATGTCAGGATTAGGCGTGCGACCGGCTTGATATTCTTCGATAAAGTGCTCGAATACTTCGTCCCAATATTCGGCGGCAAAATTCACGGTTTTTAGTTCGATGCCAAGCTTATCGGCGACCGCTTGCGCGTCAGCCAGATCCTCGATCGCCGTGCAGTACTCTGTGCCGTCATCCTCGTCCCAGTTTTTCATAAATAAACCGGTAACCTGATGACCTTGTTGCTGCAATAAATACGCCGTGACCGACGAATCGACTCCGCCTGACATTCCGACTACAACATGCATAACTGCCTTACCTGCGGCGTCTATTGATTGGGCGACGCACTCTAACGGTTTTCGGTTTTTGCGCCAAGGTTTCCCAGGCCGGCGGAACGGGGATCTGTCGACTTTCACCGGGTAGCAAATCGTCCAGGTCGAAGGGACCTGTGCTCATTCGAATCAAGCGCAGTGTGGGGTGTCCCAGTGCAGCGGTCATGCGCCGGACCTGGCGGTTGCGGCCCTCATCAAGTTGCACGCAGACCCAGGTGTCGGGAATATTCGCCCGTTGGCGGATTGGCGGTATCCGTGGCCACAGCGCGCTCGGTTGAATGAGCGTGGCACTGAGAAATCGGGCTTTACCGTCTTTGAGCGTCAAGGTTTCGGTCCAATGTGTTACATCCGGTAGCCCTTCCACCTGTGCCCAGTAGGTTTTCACGCTGCGGTATCTGGGCTCTGCAATGCGGGCTTGGATCGCCCCGTTATCGGTCAAGACCAGCAGGCCTTCACTGTCACGATCCAGTCGGCCGGCGACTCGGTAGCCAGGTAGATCCAGGTGTTCAGACAATCCTGGGTGGCCATCTTCAGACGTGAATTGGCTCAACACGCCATATGGCTTGTTAAATAAAATCAAGTGGCTGGACAAAAGTTGTACCTATAAAAGTGCATATAAAAGAAGCGTTTTATATAACCGTTTGATATACTCCGCGCGCCCAAGCCCACACCAAGGGCTTGCATTACACTATAGGGAGATAAGGATGGGATACCAGCACATCCAAGTACCGGCCGGTGACAAGATCACGGTCAACGCAGACAATTCTTTGAACGTACCCAATAATCCGATCATTCCTTTCATCGAAGGCGACGGTATCGGTGTGGACGTTACCCCCCCGATGATCGACGTGATCGACGCAGCGGTCGAAAAAGCTTACGGCGGCGAAAAGAAAATTTCTTGGATGGAAGTTTTCTGCGGCGAGAAGTCAGTCAACGTTTACGGTGCAGACCAGTGGTTGCCCGAGGAAACACTTGAAGCTTTGAAAGAGTTCAAAGTTAGCATCAAGGGCCCCCTGACCACGCCGGTCGGCGGCGGTATCCGTTCTTTGAACGTGGCAATCCGTCAGCAGTTGGACCTGTATAGCTGTGAGCGTCCTGTGCGTTATTTCAACGGCGTACCTTCGCCTTTGAAGCAGCCTGAGCTAACCGACATGATCATCTTCCGTGAGAACTCGGAAGACATCTACGCAGGCATCGAGTGGGCTGCCGGCACACCTGAAGCTGACGCTCTGATTAAGCATCTTCAGGACGAGATGGGCGTACAGAAGATCCGTTTCCCTCAGAACTGTGGTATCGGCATTAAGCCGGTTTCAAAGGAAGGCACCGAGCGTTTGGTTCGTCGTGCTATCCAATACGCGATCGACAACGACAAAGACAGCGTGACCTTGGTGCACAAGGGCAACATTATGAAATTCACCGAAGGCGCATTCAAAGACTTCGGTTACGCCTTGGCCGCTGAGGAATTCGGCGCTGAGTTGTTGGACGGTGGTCCTTGGATGACCCTGAAGAATCCCAAGACGGGCAACGATATCGTCATCAAAGACGTGATC
>JAAXJV010000096.1 GCA_012269655.1 Pseudomonadales bacterium | reverse complement strand
GTTCAATCCATCGCAAGACTAGATCGATCAAATAAACTCCGAAGACAGGCGGCGTATTAACCATGCTGCCAGCGGCATCTTGTTTGGCAAAATCAAATACGCCCGCCAGACCCGTGTCGGATTGAAGTAGTGCGCGACGGGCGATCACCAGTGTAACGCCCGAGGGGCCTAAATTTTTCTGAGCACCCGCGTAAACCACATCATGGCGCGTCCAATCAATGGATTCGCTAAAAATGCTGGAGCTGGCGTCACAGACAATCGGCACGTCGTGCTGACCTACATCACTGACCCGAACGCCGTGGATCGTTTCGTTGTGGCAGTAATGCAGATAATCGACGCCCGATACCTGGGCGAGATTCGGCACATCGGTGTAGGGAGCCGCCCCCGTCACCGCGACTTGCGCATAGGACTTCGCCGACTTTATGGCCTTTTCACTCCACGCCCCGGTATTTAAAACATGGATTGATTTAGCGCCCAGATTCACCGGAATCAGGTCAAACATTGCCGTGGCGCCGCCTTGCAAGAACAGCACAGCATAGTCATCGGGCACCGCAAGCAAGCGACGAACACGCTCCTCGGCCGATTCAAACATCGCCACCACCCGCTTATCCCGATGACTGATTTCCATCACCGAGGTTCCGAGTCCCTTCCAATTCAGAAGCTCGGCCTGCGCCTGCTCTAGCACCGGGGTGGGTAAGCCGGCTGGTCCGGCGCTGAAATTATAACTCCGGTGCGTCATCACCGGCGTCCTGCGGGGTGCTGTCTAGGTCGGTTGCCACCTCGGCCTCAACAAAGTCATCGTCTTCGCCCGTATCAGCCACCGGAGCGACACTGACTAAAGATTCGCCCTTGGCGACCTTTAACAAGGTTACGCCCTGCGCGCTACGACCCAATTCACTGATTTGCTCGACCGGCGTCCGCACCATGGTGCCGCGGTCAGAAATCAAGATGACGTCGTCCTCGGGCGCCACCTGGACCGCTCCAACCAACTGGCCATTACGCTCCGAGCAGTCAATCGCAATAATGCCCAAACCGGCTCGTCCCTTCATGGTGAAGTCTTCAACACGAACGCGCTTGCCGTAACCGTTCTCACTGGCCAACAACACGCTGCAGCCTTCCTGAGGGATGATCATAGAGATCACGGACTCTGATGCCTTGTCTCGGAATTTGATACCCGTTACGCCGCGTGCTTGACGTCCCATGGCGCGAACCAGGTTCTCGTCAAACCGCAGCGCCTTACCCGAACTGGTCATCAACATAATGCTGTCGCTGCCAGTGGTCAGCCCAACGCTGACCAGCGTATCGCCCTCATCCAGACCACAGGCAATGATGCCGGCGGCACGGGGGCGCGCAAAGGCCACCAGAGGTACCTTTTTGATCACGCCGCTGGATGTGGCCATGCAGACGAATCGATCCTGACCCATGTCATCTTTGGCCAGAGGCAAGATTGCCGTGATTTTTTCGTCACCCAACCCCTCGAGCATATTGATCATCGGGCGGCCACGGGCCGTTCGACTGGCCTGCGGAATCTCGTAAACCTTGAGCCAATACAATCGACCGCGATCGGTAAACAGCAGAACGGTGTCGTGCGTGTTTGCTACCAACAGGTGCTCCACCACGTCCTCGTCTTTCAAACCGGTCGCGACCTTGCCCTTACCGCCACGACGCTGTGCGCGATATTCTGTGATTGGCTGGCACTTGGCGTAGCCATCACGCGACAGCGTGACAACCATTTCCTCTGGAGCAATCAAGTCCTCGGTGGTCAGTGACAAACGGTTTTCAATAATGACGCTGCGGCGCTCGTCGCCGTAACGAACACGCATGTCTTCGAATTCTTCGCGAATGACGCGCAACAATTCGTTGGTGTCCTGAAGAATCGCCCGCAGCTTGATGATAATTTCAAGGATCTCGTTGTAATCGGCCAGGATCTTGTCCTGCTCGAGCCCGGTGAGGCGGTGCAACCGTAAATCCAGAATGGCCTGCGCTTGAAGCGGCGACATATGGTACTTGCCATCGATCAGACCATAACCCGAAGGCAGGTCATCCGGACGAACGCCGCCCTCGCCGGCACGCTCAATCATTTCAATCACGTTGCCCGGCGCCCAGCCTTGAGCGACCAATTTTTCTTTCGCTTCGGCCGAGTTAGCACTGGCTTTGATCAGTTCAATGATCGGGTCAATGTTAGCCAAGGCAACGGCCTGACCTTCCAGCACGTGGCCGCGGCGACGCGCTTCTTTGAGCTCGAAAATAGTCCGGCGCGTGACCACTTCCCGACGGTGCGTCAAGAAGGCCTCTAGCATTTCTTTTAGGTTCAAAATCCGTGGCTGGTTGTCGACCAACGCCACCATGTTAATACCGAAAGAAGTTTCTAAGGAGGTGTCTTTAAATAGCTGATTTAGTATAACTTCCCAAGGCTCGCCACGCTTAAGATCGATCACCAAGCGGATGCCATCCTTATCGGATTCATCGCGTAATTCGCTGATGCCTTCGATCTTCTTTTCTTTGACCAATTCAGCAATTTTTTCGATCAACTTGGCTTTGTTGACCTGATACGGCATCTCGGTAAAGACAATCGAAACACGGCCGTCATTTTTCTCTTCGATGATGTGCTTTGCTCGGATGTAGCACTTACCACGGCCGGTCCGGTACGCCTCGCGAACCCCCACCAATCCGTTTACAAAACCTGCTGTGGGGAAGTCGGGTGCCTTGATGTGCTCCATCAAAGTCTCGACGCTGCAGTCTGGCTGATCAATCAACGCCAAACAGGCATCCAGCACTTCACCTAAATTGTGGGGAGGAATGTTGGTGGCCATACCAACCGCGATCCCTGCACTGCCATTAACCAGCAAGTTGGGAATTTTGGTCGGGAGTACTTCCGGTATTTTTTCAGTGCCGTCGTAGTTGGGGACGTAATCAACCGTGTCCTTATCCAGATCCGCCAGCAATTCATGAGCAATGCGCTGCATCCGAATCTCGGTGTAACGCATGGCAGCGGCTCGGTCACCATCGATCGATCCAAAGTTGCCCTGACCATCAACCAAGGGATAACGCAGGCTGAAGTCCTGTGCCATACGAACGATGGTGTCGTAAACCGCACTGTCGCCGTGTGGGTGATATTTACCGATCACGTCGCCCACGATACGAGCGGACTTTTTGTAAGCGCGATTCCAATCGTTGCTGAGCTCATCCATCGCGTACAAAACACGGCGGTGCACCGGCTTGAGGCCATCACGAACATCAGGCAAGGCCCGGCCCACAATGACGCTCATTGCATAATCCAAATAGCTTTGTTTCAGCTCTTCTTCGATATTAATCGGCTGAATTTCGCGGCTGTCGTCGCTCATGTTTTTCCTTTTTTGAACACTTGACGCGCTGTTGACGCAAGTAGAAAACGCCCTATTAGCAAGCTAAAAAGAGTACCATAAAAAGATCCACTTCTGCAGAGGTAAAATCGTTGAAAAACGTTGACTTACAAATCGACGCGCGCTGGATCGCGACGGTCGAAGACGGGACCGTTTTGGAGTACAACTCCGTGGTCATTGACGGTGGCGTGATTTGCGATATCTGCCCGACCGCCCAGGCGCGATTAAGTTATCAGCCCACGCGACTGCACAGTTTGCCAAACGGCTTGCTGACCCCTGGCTTTATTAATTTGCACAACCACTGTGCGATGACATTGATGCGTGGCGTTGGCACCGATCTCGCTTTGATGGACTGGCTGAACGATGCCATTTGGCCGATGGAAAATGCCCATGTCGATCACGACATGGTGGCACTGGGCGCACGCTGGTCCATGGCCGAGATGCTCAGCACCGGCACCACTACATTTTCGGATCAATACTTTTACCCTGAAGCCGTGGCTGCGCAGGCCATTGAAATGGGGATGCGTTGCCAACTGGCCACGCCGATTATCGATTTCCCAACCGCCTGGGCAAAAGACCCAGCCGAGGGGTTTCAAAAGACGGTCGCGTTGCATGACAAGTACAAATCACATCCGAAAGTTCATGTTGCACTGGGTCCCCACGCCCCCTACACCATCAGTGATGCCACGTTTAACCAATGCCGAACGCTAGCCGATCAATTAAATCTACGAATTCAGTGCCACATTCAAGAGACCCAGGGCGAAGTCGACGAAGCCATCGAAAAAACAGGCCAGCGTCCCATTGCCAGACTGGAAGCGCTTGGCTTGCTGGGACCCGATTTCCAAGCCGTGCACGTCGTAGCGTTGAATGACCAAGACATTGAAACCTTGGCGCGCTATAACGTGAGCGCAGTCACCTGCCCTGACTCGAACATGAAATTAGCCAGTGGCTTCGCTCGCACACGTGACCTATGGCAGGCCGGGGTTAATCTGTGTATCGGGACGGATGGCGCGGCCAGCAACAATGACCAAGACCTATTGAGCGAGGCTCGCAGTGCGACCCTGGCCGCCAAGGGCTCCTCTGGTGATGCGACCGCATTGAATCTGCAACAGACCTTGCAAATGATGACACTCAACGGTGCTCGTGCGCTGGGCTTAGAAGACCAGATTGGATCCATCAAGGTGGGCAAGCAGGCTGACCTTGTAGCCTTCGATCTCTCTGATCCTTTCATTCAACCCCTTGCAGACCCGCTAAGCGCTTTGTTTTACACTCAGCGCGCACAAGTTGATCAGGTTTGGATCGACGGACAACTCAAAGTTGATCAAGGCCGAATTGCCGGGCTAGACATTGACGAGTTGGTCAACGCCGTTAAACACCAACGCAAAAGCATGGAACCCCAATGAATCTGGATGCCACAGAAATCCAAAAATTTAATGAGCTTGCTCGCCACTTTTGGGATCCCAAGGGCCCGATGCAGGGTTTGCACCGCATTAACCCCGTGCGAATTGACTGGATCGAACAGCAGCTTCCAGATCAATCGCTGGCCGGCAAAAAGGTATTGGATATCGGTTGCGGCGGAGGCCTAGCGGCCGAGGCCATGGCAGCCCGGGGCGCCCAGGTCACCGGCGTCGATCAAGCCGACAAACTTTTAAAAGCCGCGCGTATCCATGCCCAGGGCAATCAACTGTCAATCGACTATCAACAGGCCGAAGTGGAGGCCTACTGTGAAACACAGGCTGGGCAGTTTGATGTCGTGACTTGCTTAGAAATGATCGAACATGTACCGCAACCCGAATCCATCATTCAGGCCGCGGCCAAGGCATTGAAACCGGGTGGTACATTGGTGGCCAGCACCCTTAATCGCAGTCCCAAAGGGTTTTTACTCGGCATCGTCGCCGCGGAGTATGTGCTGCGCTGGGTCGAGCCGGGCACACATCGATACGACAAGTTCGTGCGCCCCAGCGAACTGGCCGGTTGGATGCGCAGCCAACGCCTGCAAGTCTTGGACAGCGCAGGCATTGTGTATCACCCGCTGACACAAACCTTTGGGATTCATGCCACAGACACGGATGTAAATTATTTAATGAGTGCAAGGAGTGCAGGATGAGCTGGAGCATCCATCAAGGCGAGTTTACCGAAACCGAGTTTTTAAAGGACCAAATCCAATCACCGGTGCGACTCGTGGTATTGGTCAAGCGCTGTGCTGGGAATTAGCCCGGGCGGGCGCCACGGTATTGATGCTGGCCCGAGATGAAAAAGCACTGGAGAAACAATACGACGACATGCTGGCCGAGGATTTACCCGAGCCGGTCATCATTCCGCTGGATCTGGAGACCCTGACCCTGGACGCCGCCGAAGAATTAGCCGGCATGATCGACCAAAATTTCGGACGCTTGAACAGTCTGGTCAACAACGCAGGCTTGTTGGGCACCCGAGCTCCGGTCAGCCTGATCAGTGAAAAAGAGCATCAACGCGTGATGCGCGTTAATTTGGACAGCAATCTGCTAATGACCCAGGGCATGTTGCCGCTGCTTCAAAACAC
>JAAXJV010000218.1:4470-5948 GCA_012269655.1 Pseudomonadales bacterium | reverse complement strand
CCTCTGGATAAGGTGTCGGTCTCGATGACCATGAATGGCGCTGTTTTGCCCATTCTGGCCGGTTACATCGTAGCGGCGGAAGAACAGGGTGTTCGACAGGATCAGTTGTCCGGCACGGTTCAGAACGACATCCTCAAAGAGTTCATGGTCCGCAACACCTACATTTACCCCCCTGCCCCCAGCATGCGGATCATTGGTGACATCATCGCGTATTGCTCGCAGCACATGCCCAAGTTCAACACCATCAGCATCTCGGGTTATCACATCCAAGAAGCCGGGGCCGACGCGGCATTGGAGTTGGCCTACACCTTGGCCGACGGCAAGGAATACATCCGCACGGCATTGGCTGCCGGCTTGGACATCGACGCGTTTGCGCCCCGCTTGTCGTTCTTCTTTGGTATTGGCATGAATTTCTACATGGAAATTGCCAAGCTGCGTGCTGCTCGGTTGTTATGGCAAGAGATCGTCAGCGAATTCAAACCCAAAAATCCGAAGTCGCTGATGCTGCGGACCCATTGCCAAACCAGCGGTTGGTCATTGACCGAGCAAGATCCTTATAACAACGTGGTGCGCACAACCGTTGAAGCCATGGCGTCGGTATTTGGGGGCACTCAGTCACTGCATACCAACAGCTTTGACGAAGCGATCGCTTTGCCAACCGAATTCAGTGCCCGTATCGCACGTAACACTCAGCTGATTCTTCAGGAAGAAACCGGGATTACCCAAGTCGTCGATCCCTGGGGCGGCAGTTACATGATGGAGTCATTGACTCGTGACCTGGCCGACCGTGCTCGCGCGTTGATCCAAGAAGTCGAAGACCAGGGCGGCATGGCTAAGGCCATTGATGCCGGCCTACCTAAACTTCGCATTGAAGAATCCGCGACGCATAAACAAGCTCGCATCGATCGCGGTGAGGACGTGATTGTCGGGGTTAACAAATATAAGCTTGAGACTGAAGACGAAGTCGATGTACTTCAAATCGACAATGAAGCCGTTCGGGATGCTCAAATTGCCCAGTTGAACAAGCTACGTGCAGAACGCGATGAGGCGAAGGTTCAACAGGCACTGGCTTCGATCACCGACATTGCGGGCGGTGCTGAGGGCAACCTTTTGGCAGCCGCGATTGATGCCATCCGGGCCCGGGCCACTGTGGGTGAAGTGTCCGATGCAATGGAAGTACATTTTGATCGTTACAAAGCTGAGCACCGCAGCGTCTCGGGCGTGTACGGTAGCCATTACGAAAAGGATGAAACCTGGATGAGCATTGGCGACAAGATTCAAGCCTTTAGCGAAAAAGATGGACGCCGCCCCCGAGTGCTGGTCGCGAAAATGGGCCAGGATGGACACGATCGCGGCGCCAAAGTCGTGGCGACCGCCTTTGCCGATGTCGGCTTTGACGTCGATCTATCGCCGATGTTTTCGACACCTGAAGAAGTGGCCCGTCAAGCGGTCGAGAATGACGTGCATGCGGTTGGCGT
>JAAXJV010000218.1:0-4370 GCA_012269655.1 Pseudomonadales bacterium | reverse complement strand
CACCTGAAGAAGTGGCCCGTCAAGCGGTCGAGAATGACGTGCATGCGGTTGGCGTCAGCTCGCTCGCTGCTGGTCACCTGACCCTGGTACCCGAGCTCATCGCAGCCTTGAAGGCTGAGGGCGCTGACGACATCACTGTGTTTGCCGGTGGTGTTATCCCACGCCAGGATTATCAAGCATTGTACGACCATGGAGTCGCCGCAATATTTGGTCCTGGAACACCGATTCCAGACTGCGCCGAACAGGTTATCGAGGCCATTGCACAGGTTCATGGTTGATATCGACGCCCTGCTCCAGGGCAACCGCCGCGCTCTGGCCAAGGCCATCACGCTGATCGAAAGCCATAACCCGGCCCACCGCCGGGCGGCTGACGAGTTGCTGGAAGCCATCATGCCCTTGACTGGCAAGGCGTTCCGCCTGGGCATTTCTGGCGTACCGGGCGTGGGTAAATCTACCTTTATTGAGAACTTTGGTTTGGCGGCCGTTGAACAAGGGCATCGCGTCGCGGTCCTTGCGGTTGACCCCAGCTCGCCGGTTAACGGCGGCAGCATCCTGGGCGATAAAACTCGCATGGAGCAGCTTAGTCGGGCTGAAGGCGCCTATATACGTCCGTCCCCAGCGGGCGAAAGTCTGGGCGGTGTTGCTCAACGTACGCGAGAAGCCATCCTATTGTGCGAAGCGGCTGGCTACGACCAAGTCTGGGTCGAGACGGTTGGCGTCGGCCAATCCGAGCATGAAGTGGCCAACATGACTGATGCTTTTTTAGTGCTGATGCAACCCGGTGCCGGCGACGAATTGCAAGGCATTAAAAAAGGCATTCTAGAGTTGGCCGACCTAATCGTTGTCAACAAAGCCGATGGAGAAGCCAAGCAATTGGCTGAATTCAGCCGTCGGCATTACCAGAATGCGCTGAACCTTCTGACTCACACTGGTTTTTGGACCCCCCAGGTCCTCAGTATCAGCGCCCTCAAAAAAGATGGCCTGACCGAGTTGCAAGGGCTGATAAACCAGTATCGCAGTGAAGGTCACAACGCCATTTTGGAGCGACGCAAGACTCAAAACCTCGCTTGGTTCGAACGTTTGACCCGGGACTTGGCTTGGTTACAAACACTAACCGGTGACACAGAGGTACGCTGGAGTGAGCAGCGCGACCGCGTCAGCAATGGCGAAATTTCCCCCGTCACCGCCGCGCATCAAGTTTTTCTAACTGAGTGATCTAAGCCGTTTCTGGAATTTCATACGCCCGAACGGCTCTTAGGACATCGCAGCGGCTGATCTGACCGACCAGCCTTCCCTGCCCGTCCACCACAGGCAATCGTCGGCGCCCCTGTTTCATAAAATGTGCGGCCGCCTCAACCACATCTGAATCCAAGGCTAGCGTATCGACTTCGTGAGTCATTACTTCACGAACCCGTCCCCCGACTTCGCCCTGATAGGTGCCCTTTAGGATCGCGTTCAAACAGTCGTGCTCTGACACCATCCCCAACAACTTTCCGTTTTCAACCACCGGCATCCCCGAGATACCGTGCTCAATAAGTTTATCCACGATGCTCAACAGATCTGCCTCGGGCGAGGCTGTAATCAGGTTCGTGGTCATATAGTCCGAAATGCGAATAGATCGAAACATAGGGGTTTCCTTATTCTGTTGCCTCTTTAACCTATGCCTCTCACACCAAGGACACAAGTCAATGATGCAAAAAATCGATCACGTTGGGATTGCGGTACTAGACCTCGACAAAGGCATCGAAACCTATAAAGGACTCGGATTTGAATATCTAGGGCGCGAAACCGTCGCCGAACAAGGCGTCGAAGTGGCTTTTTTTCAGATTGGCGAAAGCAAATTTGAACTGTTGTGCCCGTTGGGTGAAGACACGCCGATCGGCAAGTTCATCGCCAAGAATGGGGGTAAAGGCGGCGTGCAGCAGGTGGCCATTACCGTCGACGACATTGACGCCGAGATGGCTCGCTTAAAAGCCCAAGGCTACACACTGCTGCAAGAAAGCCCGGTCGATGGCGCTCACAACACTCGAGTGGCCTTTTTGCACCCCAGATCAACCGAGGGGGTCTTATTAGAGCTGTGCGAACATCGCTGAGGACAGCAAGGCGCTTAGGGTCAGCAGACTCAAGGCGGTTCCTAGCATGACCCCACGCGCTACCGTGAGCGACTGAGCCCCAAAACGCTGAGCCAACAAATGCGCCAGCGCGCCAGCAGGCAAAGCGGCTACCAACACGGCGACTTGAGTCTCCCCTGCCCGAGCGCCCACCGCTAAGCACGCCAACCACACAGCCAGGGGGTGTATCAGGATCTTGAACGTAACCAGAACACCTGACCAAGACCAAGATTCTTGATCCGCGCCGGACACTTGGGCGGTTTGAGCGTTCACCCCGCCTAGCGTTAATCCCAATGCAAACAAGGCAACCGGCGAAGCCGCTTGGGCCAACAGCTCTAACAATCGCTCGAGGCCCATTGGCAAGGGGAGCTTCAGCGCCGATGCGGACAGGCCGAGGACGATCGCCCCGATCATCGGGTTCTTTAAAACCTCAACCGCTGCGCCGCGCACATTAGACTGTTGCCGTGCGGACAAAATCACGGCACTGCCACCGACAAACAGCACATTGGTTGCCAACGCAATCATTACGACCGCTTGGGTCGCCTGAGTGCCTAATGCCGTCTGAACCAAGGGTATGCCCAAATACACTGAATTTGAAAAAGTCGCTCCCAGGCCTAAAAGAAAACGGGCTTCGAACGCCTTGAAAAAAGGCTTAAGGAGGAAGAACAAGCCGATCCAGATGAATAACGTCGCACCCAAATAAGCGACCAAATAACGGGCCTGAGTCAAGGATTCAATCGGGGTGGTGGCCATCGCCATAAAGAGCAACGGCGGTACCGCAATGTAGTAGACAAACCGGTTGAAATCGGCGACCGCAGATTGGGTAAACCAGCGTCGGTACTGGCACATAAAGCCCAGACCAATGACAGCAAATATGGGCAAAATGACCGAAAAAAGCACCATTAGAGAACGAAATCCAACTCGGCCTCAGCGCAAAGTGTACCGGCCTGATCGATTAGCTGCGTGACCACATGCTGATGGATCCGGCCCGGTTTCAAATCCACTTGAATGACGGGCGCCTGAAAGATCAAATTGGCATCGCGAAATGGCGCTTTGAACCGTTGCGACGACTGTGCAACCACCGGGTTGCAGGGCTTTCCCGTGGCCTGTTCGCAGGCCTGGGTAAAGGCAAACCAACCCGCCAGCGTCAATCCTGTCGCGATGGCCCCACCAAACCCTACGTCTAATTGATTCTTACAACGCTCAAAAGGCGCATGAAAACTATGATGATGTTTAGAGCTTTCAAGCCAAGTCAGATCCATCGACACCACCAATGGCGTTCCCTGACGAACCCGTTCCACCAACGACTGCAAATTAGCCCCCGATGATCTGCATGATGGTTTGCTCACCGCTAAAGCGAACCGGTTGTTTGACCTTTAGCGCTAAACCCAACTGCTGTTGCAGAAAAGCCAGTGCATCGGGCTCCGCCATCGCAAGCGCCGGACGAATATCCTGCGACAACGCCGAGGAAATGCAGCCGAAAAGCTGGCCATCGCTGGTTAATCGAAGGCGGTCACAGTCGCCACAAAATGGCGCGGACTCATTGGCGATGAAGCCAAATCGGCCCCTAGGATTCTGATAAGAGCGACTGGTGCTGTGCGCTTTTCGCGGGAGCTCCTGTGCTTCACCAAAGACACTAAGAATCTCAACGATTTCTGCCTCGCTAACGAATTCTTTTTCGAACAGGCTGCGATCGGACAGGTGCCCCATCCGCATCAGTTCAATAAAACGCAATTCGATTCCACGGGTCGCGCAGTAATCGAATAGTGGTGCCAGTTGATCAATGTTCTTTGAGCGCATTGGCACCGTATTCATTTTTATGCGTTGACCCAGTGCCAAGCTGACCTCAATGCCGGCCAATACGGAATCCACATCACCACCCCCGGCCATGGCGTCAAATGCGGTCGGATCTAGTGCGTCCAAGCTGACATTTACGGCGTTAACACCCGCCTCATACAATGCCTGAGCGTGCTTGGCCAGAAATTGTCCATTGGTCGTGATACTGGTTGGAATATTGATGTCACCTAGACCCTGGAGCACCGCCTTTAAGTTTGGCGCAATCAGTGGCTCGCCGCCGGTTAAGCGAATTTTCTCAAGTCCCAGCACTCGATCGAGTAGACGGACCAAGCGAATCAAAGATTGGCCATCTAGCGCGTTCGGCGAGGGACGCAGGGTCGTGCCCTCGGGTACACAATACCCACAAGTAAAATTACAGGCGGCGGTCAGGCTAAGGCGAAGCGATTTAAATTGCCGCCCCTG
>JAAXJV010000194.1 GCA_012269655.1 Pseudomonadales bacterium | reverse complement strand
TCGACCCCGATGATCCAAGTGCCTTTGAAGCCTTTGGCTACCCCTTGGTTCAGAAAACTCAGACCGGTGGCTATGACGGCCGTGGTGTTCAAGTATTGCGGTCTCCAGCCGACTTTGAAAAGCGGCTTCGCGAGCCCTCATTTGTCGAGCGTTTGGTGGAGTTTCAAATGGAAGTGGGCGTCATGGTGGCGCGCACACCCGAGGGCGATGTCATCGCCTTTGAGCCGACGGAGATGGTACTAGATCCTGAGCTGAATTTGCTGGACCTCTTGCTGGCACCGGCCCGGCTGACCGAGACTCAGCGTCAAGCGGCCCGACAATTAGCCTGTGATGTGATTGAAAAACTGGGTGGCGTGGGTCTGTTTGGCGTTGAATTGTTCTTAGCGGCCGACGGAACCTTCAGTGTTAACGAAATTGCGCCTCGCGCCCACAACTCAGGCCATCACTCCATTGAGGCCTGCCAAACCAGTCAGTTCGGACAGCAAGCTCGAATCTTATTGGGGTTGCCCCTGGGCAGTGTTGCTCAGCCACGCCCAGGTGCCATGGTCAATTTGATCGGTGCCGCTGGGTACACGGGTACCACCGAGGTATTGGGGCTACAAGAGGCCTTGGCATTGGAGGGCGTTAGCCTGCACATGTATGGCAAAGCAGAATGCCGGCCGGGCCGAAAAATGGGCCATTTCAGCGTGGTATGCGACAGCGTTGAGCAAGTATTGAATACCGCACAGCGGGCAAAGAATATCCTGAGTGTTAAAGGAGCGGATAAGCTATGAAACGCGTTGGAATCATCATGGGCAGCGACTCGGATTTACGCGTCATGCAGGCCGCGGCTGACACATTGAGGGAGTTTGATGTTGAGTTTGAACTGACCATTGTGTCGGCTCACCGCACACCGGATCGCATGATGCAATACGCTCGCAGCGCGGCAGAGCGCGGTTTGCAAGTCATCATCGCAGGCGCGGGTGGCGCTGCGCACTTGCCCGGCATGGTCGCATCGATGACGACCTTGCCGGTCATTGGTGTCCCGGTAAACATCACGGCATATCAGGGCCAGGATAGTGTTCTGAGCATCCTCCAGATGCCCAAAGGCATTCCGGTCGCGACGGTTGCGATTGATAATTCAGCCAATGCCGCGTTGCTGGCGCTTCGTATGCTGGGCGCAACGGACTCTGCGATACAAGAAAAGTTGGCTGCTCATCTTAAATCAATGGAAAAGATGGTTCTGGACAAGGCGGCCAAGGTTGAAGCACAGTTTGGTGCATGAGTGCTCCAGACTGGGCTAAGCCCCTCTTGCATCTGGCAGATCGGTTGGATGCGATTCTGCCACCGGTTTACCCCGACATTGATTGGGCCACGACCTGGGCGGCCAGTTGGCATGGTTTCTCTGATCAACATGGCGGCCTGGAACCACTGGCAAAGCCGAGTCCCTATTCCTTTGACGATTTGTTGGCGATGGATCGTCAGAAATCTGCCTTTCGTGCCAACGCGCAGCTTTTTCTGAAGGGTTGGCCGTTTAATCACGTTCTCTTATGGGGCGCCAGGGGCACCGGGAAATCGACCCTGGTGCGAGCGCTTCTAACAGAGTTGGCGCCCAGGGGCTTGCGGTTAATTGAAGTGACTAAAAATGAGCTGCACCAGCTCCCCCGTATCGTTCGGGGATTGGCCCAGCAGCCCTATCACTTTGTGTTGTTTTGTGATGATTTAAGTTTTGAGTCCGGCGATACCGGGTATCAGGCCTTAAAGTCGGTATTGGAGGGTTCGCTAGCACAGATGCCCGAAAATCTGATGGTGATTGCAACGTCCAACCGGCGTCATCTGGTGCCAGAGCATGGCAGTGACAATGCTGGGTCGCGTTGGGAAGACAGTGAATTACATATGTCTGACGCGGTTGAGGAAAAAATTGCTCTGGCCGATCGGTTTGGTTTGGCGATCAGTTTTTATCAATATTCAGCCGAGGATTACCTCGCCATTTGCAAAGCTGCATATCACAAGATTGCGGAGCAAATCGGGCAGCCTTTGCCAGCGTTCGATGATCGTATGTCAGTTGAGGCGCAGCGGTTTGCTACCCAGCGCGGGGGCCGTGGCGGACGAATCGCTCATCAATTCGCCCGAGATTGGATCGGCCGCTATTTAGCCGAGCAATTAATCTAAACCCAAGCTCTCTCTGTGGGTGGCCTGAAGTTTCACGTAGTGATCGGTGGTGTACTCGAAGAACGCGAGTTCTTTTTCGGTTAATGGACGGGCCTGTTTGGCTGGCGACCCCATGTACATGTAACCGGATTCTAGTCGCTTGCCCGGTGGCACCAGGGTGCCAGCGGCGATGACGACGTCGTTTTCAACCACAGCGCCGTCTAAAACCGTGGCGCCAATGCCAATCAAGACCCGGTCACCGATCGTACATCCATGCAGACAAGCGTTATGCCCTACCGTGACGCGTTGGCCTATCACAGTGGGCCAGCCGTCAGGATTGGATTGGCTTTTGTGTGTACAGTGCACCACAGCGCCGTCCTGGACGTTGGAATAGTCACCGATGTGGATGTGATTGACGTCGCCACGTAAGACCGCTGCTGGCCAAATGGACACGTGTTTGCCGAGGGTAACTTCCCCGATCACGCAGGCAGCAGGATCTACAAACACGCCCTCGTCCAGTTGCGGGCTATGTCCATTCCAGTCTCGTACTGCAGTACTCATGTGCTTGAAAATCCTGTTGTTCGTAACCAATACTTCCAGTCTAACCAGTTAGGATCCAACATGAACCCTCTGCTTCAGTCGCATACCCTGCCGCCCTTCTCTGCCATTCGTCCGGAACACATCGAACCTGCGATCAAAACGCTGATTGATCAGGTTAAAGCGGTCGTCAATCAGGTGGTTGAGCACGGTGAAAATCAGTGGGACACCCTGGTGGCGCCCATCGAGCAAGCTCAGGAACGTTTGAGTGAAGCCTTCTCGCCGGTTTCGCATATGAAGGGCGTGTGCGATACGCCGGCGCTTCGCGATGCTTATAACGCTTGCTTACCCATGTTAAGTGAGTTGTCGACCTGGATGGGCCAGCATCAAGAGCTTTATCAAGCCTACAAAACGCTAGTGGGCTCAGATTCATTCAGTGGCCTGACGCTGGCCCAGCAGAAAGTACTGACCGACGCGGTCCGGGACTTTGAGTTAGCGGGTGTAGGCTTGAGTGGTGAAGCGCGAACACGCTTCGGCGAGATTCGCGCGAGACTGTCCGAGCTCTCCAGTGGCTTTGGTGATGCGGTGTTGGATGCTAGCCAGGCCTGGACACTTCACTTTGAGAACACGAACCGCCTGAAGGGCATCCCCGAGACGGCCCTGGGCATGATGGCCGGATTGGCGCAGGCCAAGGGGCTGGAAGGTTACTTGGTGACTTTGGATGCGCCGGTCATGATGGCGGTCATGTCCTTCGCCGAAGACGCCGATCTGCGAGCTGAGGTGCATCAAGCTTGGAGTACTCGCGCCAGTGATCAGGGCCCGAATGCGGGTAAATTCGATAATGCGCCTCGTATCGACGAGATCCTGGCCCTTCGGCACGAAATGGCTAGCCTTTTGGGCTTTGAGGATTACGCCAGCCTATCCCTCGCGACTAAAATGGCGCGTGACAATGAACAGGTTCTAACTTTTCTCGAAGATTTGGCAGCCAAGGCCAAACCCTTCGCGGAAAAAGAAGTGTCCAAACTCAAAGCCTTTGCAGCGGAACGCGGGCACGCTCAGTTAGAGTCGTGGGACTATGGGTATTTCAGCGAGCGACTAAAAGAAACCGAGTTCGACATTGATCAAGAAGCCCTGCGTCCTTGGTTCCCTTTACCTAAAGTGTTGAACGGTTTGTTTTCCATCACCGGCGAACTGTTCGATTTTGAGGTGCGTGAAGTTAAGGAGGCAGACCTATGGCATGAGGAAGCCAGTTTTTGGCAAATCCAGCGAGCCGGTCAGACAATCGGACACTTTTACCTAGATTTGTATGCTCGCGAGGGTAAACGCGGCGGGGCCTGGATGGATGTTTGCCGGAGTCGCTGGCTTGAAGGCAATCAGCTCCATCTACCGGTTGCCTATCTGACTTGTAATTTCTCGCGGCCGGTAGGCGATCAGCCTGCGTTGTTGACCCACGACGAGGTGGTTACGCTGTTCCACGAATTTGGCCACGGTCTGCATCACATGATGACGGCCCAAGAAACCTTGGGCGTCAGTGGCATTGCTGGAGTGCCCTGGGATGCAGTTGAGTTGCCCAGTCAGTTTTTGGAGAACTGGTGCTATGTGCCCGAGGGCTTGGCACGAATGAGTGGGCACTTTGAAAGCGGCCAGGCCTTGCCACCGGTGGAGTTGGAAAAGTTGATCGCCGCACGGAGTTTTCAGGCCGGCATGCAAACTTTACGACAGGTTGAATTTGCTCTATTTGATTTTGAGCTGCACGCCCACTACGACAGGGGCACCCCGGTACCCTTTATGGATGTTTTAAACGCAGTGCGTGCTCGGGTGGCCGTGGTTCCCGCGCCCGAATACGGCCGCTTCCCCTGCGCCTTTAGTCACATTTTCGCCGGTGGCTATGCTGCGGGATACTACAGCTATAAATGGGCCGAGGTGTTAAGTGCCGATGCCTTCAGCCGATTCGAAGAAGAAGGCCTGATGAACTCAGAAACGGGCCAAGCATTTCGTCAGGCGATTCTGGAAAAAGGAGGCTCTCGGGATCCGATGGAGCTATTTATCGAATTTCGGGGGCGCGAGCCGCGTGTGGATGCACTTCTTCGACATAATGGGTTGGCGGCATGATCAAGCGGTTTATCGCTGGAGCGGTCTGCCCGCGTTGTAATGAAAGAGATAAATTGCGCGCATGGATGAATGCCGAAGGCACACAACTGCGTGAATGTGTTCGATGTGGGTTTGAGGATGCGATTTATTCGACACCACCGGATGAGCTTACGACTCGGGTGAATGCGCCGCGCTCAGGGCCAACGACGACAGACGATATAAAACCGATCCGCTTTATCCCGGATCCTGAGGAGAAATAATGAAAGCTTTTGTTTTACTGGCTGTATTGGCCCTGACCGGTTGTGCGACCATGGATGGATTGGGCGAGGACATTCAAAAAGCCGGTGAAAAGATCTCAGAGGCGGCTAAGAAATAATTGGGTTCTTAGCCTGTTCCAGTAGACCCAAAACATCAGGCCGGCTCGGATCAGTTGCCATAGGATAAAGGCGCTCCAAAGGCCGGTCATATCCCCCCACAGGAGTTGCAGCGGGAAAAATGCGCCAGTGGATGTCAACATCACCTTGGCCATTTGCTTAAATGCACCGACTCCCAGAAAGACCCCGTCCAACCAGTAACTGATCCAGGCCACCAAGGGCAGAGGGATAACGTAACCCAGCCAGGGCTGAATGGCGTCGGCGATCTCAGGCTGAGGCACCAGAAGCCAAACCAATGCATCTGAAGCGAAAAAGAGCCCGATACTGGCGGCTAGGGCGCTGAATCCACTGCACCAGGCCGTGCTGTTCAGTGCGAGTTTCACAGTTTCTGGCTGGCCTTGTCCAATGGCTTGACCCACTTGAATTTCCGCTGCGTCGGCAAACCCATCCAGCGCATAAGCTGCCACATTCAACAACAGCATTAGGACCGCAGTGATGGCGGCCTGTTGTGCGCCAAATTGAGCACTCTTGGTGCTCATCCAGGTCATGACGGACAACAAGGCCAAGGTCCGTAACATCACCCAAGCATTGGCGGTGAGTAGTGTGCGAATCCCCTGTAGCTGCAAGATTTCAAATAGTTTTGAATCCAAACGTGTCAGCCAAAGTAGTGCAGCGGCCGCCGCCGTGTACTCGGCGATCAAACTGCCCCAGGCAATGCCTTCAGCTCCCCAGCCCAGGCCCAAACCCAGCCACGCATTCAGACCTAGGTTTACGATATTCATACCGGCCAGCAAAACCACTGCATGCTTTGAAAGGCCCTGGCCAATCAACGACCCGTACAGCACATACAG
>JAAXJV010000299.1 GCA_012269655.1 Pseudomonadales bacterium | reverse complement strand
AGCCACAGCCGTGTGGGCAACTGCTCAGATTGGTCAAAGTAGCCATCAATGACCTGCGCGAGCGAGTCCCCATCCATCGGTACGATGCCCTGATAGCGCTCCCCGTCCTTGGGCAGGATGCTAATCGCCAAATAGGCGCTGCCGTATAGCGACTTCAAACCCGCGCCTGCGGTCAGGGCCGGGTGATCCTCGTCGTGTCGCGCAATGCCGCGCAAGCGCCCTGCGTCGTCCCGTTCCACCATCAGGGTATTCAGAGGGCCATCGCCCTTGATCTGCAGGATCAAGCTGCCTTCAAACTTCAATGTATCGCCTAACAGCGCTACGGCGACCAGCGCCTCTCCCAATTGCTCAGCGACCCGAGCGGGGTAACTATGCCGGCCAAAGACCTCGGCCAGGGTGGTCTCAATGCAAGCCATTTGGCCACGGACAGGGTGGCCGTCAAACATAAAGCGTTGACCTTGATCGGGTGTCATGAATTCTCCTGACGTTGCAGGCGCGTCAATTCGCGCCGGTCCTTTTTGTTGGGTCGAGTTGATGGCGCCATAATGCCGGCGGCCATGGCTTTGCGCCGTAGCGCGATTTCTTCACGCTGAGTTTTGCTGGCCTCGGTTTCGGCGTACAGCAGTTGAGCTTCGGGCGCGCCACGCCGCTGATCTGACAGAGCCAGTACGTCGACCACCAAGCGGGTTTGACCTTTGGTGATCGTGAGCTGGGCCCCCACCTCAACATTTTTACTCGGTTTAGCCCGGGTTCCGTTGTAATCAACATGGCCGCCATCGATGGCACTGCGGGCCAGTCCTCGGGTTTTGAAAAAGCGTGCGGCCCACAGCCACTTGTCCAAACGAACGGTCATGCCAACAGCCCCGGAATGAGCTCGCTGAAATCACGGATATTTAAGTGTGCGTTCAGCACCCGGGGCTCGCGAGAGGAGTTAGGGTGATCGATGCCGACCACACAGCCCACGCCGTGGGTTTGCGCGCTGGCCAAAACGGCTTCGGAATCGTCGAAAAAGGCACAGCGATCCAGATCCAAATCCAACTGATCGCGAATCGAATCCCAGAAATGTTGATCTTCTTTGGGTTTGCCGTAGTCATGGCTGGAAACCACGACATCAACGAAGCGGGCCAAGTCCAGCGTATCGGCTTTGAGTTGCCACACATCACGGTGGGCGTTGGTGGCAATCACGATTTGTTTGCCGGCTTTGCGGGCGAGGCGCAAAAAGTCGGTGGTGCCCGGCCGCCAGCGGATCAGATGGCGGTGACGAGCCATGTCCTGCATGACGGGCACTTCGAGCCGCTCGCGCCAACGATCCACACAATACCAGTCCAGCGTGCCGCGGGTGCTTTGCATGGGCCTGTAAAAATTCGACTCCATTCGAGCGTCATCAAAGGCATGGTTTTCGGGCAGGTGCGTAGGCATGAACTGCAACCAAAAATGGTCGTCAAAGTGCAAATCCAGCAGAGTGCCGTCCATGTCCAGGAGCAGGCTGTCGATCCGAGACCAGTCGATCAAAAGGGCATACCGTGAGTCATGTTGCCCATTGTGCGTCCGCAGGGTCTTGAATTAAAGAACTTGAGTCAGAAAATCCACGCTGGGTAGGAATGGCGTGGTATTTTTTGAGCCAAAGAACCCGTTGGCACGGCCCCAGTTTCATTCCGATGTCAAAAAATGTAGGATGTTTACTACATTAAAGGAAGGCACCATGACAGTAGCGCAACCGCAATTTCTTGCACAACCCTCCGATATTTGCCTATTTGGCGCGACCGGTGATCTAGCGGGCCGCAAGTTATATCCTGCGTTGTACTGCCTGTTTCGCGATCAGCATTTGCCGGCCGGTTGCCGAATTCTGGGTTTGGCGCGTTCGAAGATGTCGCGTGATGAATTTGTCGGACAAATCCGAGAAAAGCTCCGTGAGCATGCCCCCGAAGGTGAATTTGAAGACAGTGTTTGGGTCGATTTCAGCGCGATGCTGGATTATCAGCCGCTGGACGTACACAGCACCGAAAGCTTCCAAAACATGGCCTCGCACCTGAACGATCGTGGCGAGCGCCCTTTGATTCACTACTTGTCGACGTCGCCGAGTTTGTATGGCGATATTTGCCGCGGACTGGAAAGTGTGGGCTTGGCCGGCGCGCAAGCCCGAGTCGTGATTGAAAAGCCAATCGGAACCGACCTAGAAAGTTCGCGGGTCATTAACAGCGCGGTCGATGCTGTGTTCCCCGAATCCAGCATTTATCGCATCGACCACTACTTGGGTAAAGAAACGGTCCAAAACCTGCTGGCACTGCGTTTTGCCAATGGCATTTTTGAGCCGCGCTGGAACAGCGCGGGTATCGATAACGTGCAAATTACTGTGGCCGAGACCGTGGGTGTCGAGGGCCGCTGGAGCTACTACGACGATTCCGGCGCGATGCGAGACATGGTTCAGAATCACATCTTGCAGCTGTTAAGCCTAGTGGCCATGGAAGCGCCGGCCAGCCTCGATCCGGATGCGGTGCGTGACGAAAAAGTCAAAGTCCTACGTGCGCTGCGGCCTCTATCCGAACGTGCTGATATTGACGCCAACACCGTGCGCGGTCAGTACCGGGCTGGTGCCTTGGGAACTGGACCGGTACCGGGTTATTTGGAAGAAGAGGGCTGCAATCCGGAAAGCTCAACTGAAACATTTGTTGCGATCCGGGCGGAAATTAACAACTGGCGTTGGAGTGGGGTGCCCTTTTACCTTCGCACTGGCAAGCGTATGCCGAGTCGTTACTCTGAAATCAGCGTGCAGTTCCGAGATGTGCCTCACAACCTATTCGCCGGTGAAAACACCGATGTACAGGCGAACCGTCTGATCATTCGCCTGCAGCCTCAGGAAGGCATCCAATTGCAGATGATGTACAAGGTCCGGGGCCTGGATGGCATGCAACTACGCAAGGCCGAATTGAACCTTTCGACCGAAGATCTGCGTCCGCCGCGAAATGCCTATGAGCGTTTGCTCTTGGACGCCGTGCGCGGCAACCAGACGCTGTTCGTACGTCGGGACGAAGTCGAAGTGGCCTGGAAGTGGGTCGATCAAATCATGCAGGGCTGGGAAAGCGACCCTGAGGGACCCAAACCCTACAACGCCGGCACTTACGGCCCAACCGCCGCGATTGCTCTTACTGAAAAACACGGACACAGCTGGAATGAGTGAGCACCATCGTCACAATTTTGAAAACCGCGATGCCTTGATGCAGCGAGCGGCGGATCATATCGCCCAATCGTTACAATCTGCTATTGAACGCCGCGGCGTGGCCCTGTTGGCTGTGTCAGGGGGTTCAACCCCCAAAGCCCTGTTTCCCTTGTTAGCCGTTGCCGACATCGAATGGCAGCACGTTAAAGTCTGCTTGGTCGATGAACGTTGGGTCGAGCCGGACGATGAAGCGTCGAACGAGCGTTTGGTTCGTGAATTGCTTTTGGTGGAAAAGGCCGCTGCGGCGACCTTTGTGCCGATGAAAAATGCCAGCGCGACACCGGGCGAAGGGGTCACTCAGCGCCATGCTGACTATGAGGCGCTGCCTTGGCCTGCGGACATTATGCAGCTGGGCATGGGCGAGGACGCACACACGGCTTCTTTGTTCCCCGAAGCGGACGAATTGCAGCACGGTTTAACTACGCCTCGTCGGTTGGTGGCTGTGACGCCTCCGGTCGCGCCCCACCGCCGGATGAGTCTGTCTTTATCGGCTATCGTCGACAGCCGTGAGATCCTGCTGATCACGACCGGCGAATCCAAGTTGCCAGTATTGGAAGCGGCCTTGGACGGGGACGATGTTCACGAAATGCCGATTCGCGGTCCGCTGCAGGCCACCGCGCCCGTTCACATTTACTACTCGCCTTGATATGAGTTTCCGGGCCGACATTGATCTTACGATGCAGTTGGCCCAGGACTACGCCACGGGCCCTGGTGCAGGGGCCGAGCACGCCACGTTGAAAGCCTTTTTCGATCGCGTGGCGTTTCTGATCGATGTTTACTCGCTTCAAGAGATCATTGCGGCCATTAATGAAGCCGATGTCGATGACGAAATTAAAACCTTTGTCGAACGCACGGTGCTGGGTGATCTCGCCCGCCGGCCCCATTTGGATATGGACGCGCTCAAGGTTCTGTTTGCCTGCCTGGATTATGAATCTCTGGTAGCGCTGTCTAAAAACGCGACGGTCGATGAGCTCAATCGCTCACGCGCCCGAGTCGAGGCGGAGCGAATTAAACAGGCGTATCTGAGCCGGTTTTAGTCCCGAATGCCCAAGGTTCCAAGCACCCAGCTGTAGCATTCAGCCACTTCACCCAGCGGCCCGAAACGTCCCGATGCACCGCCATGCCCCAGCGTTTCCATACGCAAATAAACGGGGTTGGTTGAGTATTCGCGCAATTTGGCCACGTATTTAATGGGCTCCCAATAGGTCACCCTGGGGTCGGTAAGGCCTGCCGTCACCAGAACAGGCGGATATTCAGCCTGTGCAAGGTTTTCATAAGGCGCATAGCTTTGAATGCGGTTATAGGCTTTAGGATCGGTGATGGGATTCCCCCATTCTGGCCATTCCGGTGGTGTGAGCGGTAGGTCGGCATCCAACATGGTGTTGAGCACATCCATAAAAGGCACGTCGGCCAGCATGCCTGAGATGTCTGCGGCTCGGCGGTTCAAGAGGGCGCCGACCAACATCCCCCCGGCACTGCCACCGTGAATCAGCACCTTGGGGTGTTGCGTGCGTGCCCAGTCCAGCGCCGCCTCGAAATCATCAAAGCTGTGGGGTTTGTGCTCGTCCCGGCCGTCGCGATACCAGTGATAGCCTAATTCCATCCCACCACGCACATGCGCCGTCACATGCCAGATGCCTCGGCTGACCAGCGATAGACGAGCACTCGAAAATGCAGGGTCCAACGAGAGCCCATACGCCCCATAGCCGTACAACAAGACGCCTTGAATATCATTGCCCGCCGGCTTTAACACCGTCAGCGGAACCTTCACATCGCCCGAATCAATCCAGACCCGTTCACAGCGGTAATCGTCAGGATTGTGTCCTGAGGGGATTTCTTGGCGTTTGAGTACTTCAACCTCACTGGTATTCAGATCCAACGCCCAATGCTCCGCCGGATGCCGCGGGCTCGACCAGTTCAGTCGAATCGAGGTCGTTTTTGAGGTGAGCAAGGTGGCCATTGATAAGTCGGATAAAGGTTCGGGTAGATCCAAGACCTGCCAGTGGGCCTGATCCCAAGCGCGCCAACGAAGGACCGGTGCTGCGTGAATGCTGTCCAGAACAATCAGGTGCTGATCCAGCACCAAATAATCGCTGAGCAGGCCTCGCTCGGGCTGCCAAATTCGCTGCCAGTCGCCATCAGGTTCGCGTTGATACAGCGCGAAATCCTCTCGCTCATGATTCGATTTCAGAATCAGATGTTCGCCATGGGTGTCCAAGTCCGCTTCCCAGCCCCAGTCTCTTGGAATGATCGCCTCGCCCACGTCCAGTTGGCCAAGGTCAATCAGATACAGCTCGGTGACCTGATGCTGGTGGCAAGCCAGGATGCCGTGCTGGCCATCTTGGGTTTCGGACAGATCCAGGAAATAGCCGGTATCCGGTTCTCGGTAAAGGGTCCGAATCTGGCCAGACTCGGGTTGCCAGGCGCGAATCTCGCGGCCGCGGTTTTCCGAATCCAACAGGATATAAATCAGCCACTGGCTGTCTTTTGAAAAAATCACCTGCGGCTGACAATCATCTGGGCAGACGGCCAACTCACCTTCGCTGTCTCGAAGTGACAGCCGATATCGCTCGTTACCTTGGGTATCCAGGGTCATCGCAAAACGGGAATGACACGGAGCGTACTCGAGTGCCCCCAAATCAAAGAACTCGTGACCTTGGCTTGCGGCCTCGGCATCGAAGTAACACTGCCAGTCGCCACCTTGATAACGTCTTAGGTACTTTGGGTGTGAGGCGTGGTCGGCATAGCGCCAATGATATTCCCAGTCCCCGTCGCTCAGGGGTACACCTTCGAGCGCATCCGGCATCCGGCCTCTGAGCTCGTCAAACAGCCGTTTTTCGAGTGTAAGATAACGAGATC
>JAAXJV010000279.1 GCA_012269655.1 Pseudomonadales bacterium | reverse complement strand
ATTCTGATCTTCTTGGTGCTGGGTACCATTTTCGTCGGCTGGGCGACCCCCACCGAGGGCGGCGCGATGGGTGCAGTGGGTGCCCTTATCTTGGCTGCCCTACGCGGTCGACTGAATAAAGAAACCCTGCATGGGGCGCTAGACTCAACCACGAAATTGGCGACGTTCGTCATGTTCATTCTGGTCGGCTCTACCATCTTTGCGCTGACCTTCCGGGCGATTGATGGCGATCTATGGATCGAGCATTTGTTCAGCCTAGTTCCAGGTGGCGAAACCGGCTTCATGATCTTTGTCAGCTTTCTGGTGTTCGTGTTGGGCTTCTTTATCGACTTCTTCGAGATTGCCTTCATCCTGATGCCGCTCATTGGGCCGGTCGCCGAAAGCATGGGCATCAATATGGTGTGGTTCCTGGTCTTGGTAGGCATGAACATGGCCATCAGCTTCCTGACGCCGCCCTTTGGATTCGCATTGTTCTATTTACGAAGCGTGGCTCCCAAGAAGTCTTATATCGACAAGATGACGGGCAAAACAATTCCGGCCATGACCACCGATCAGATTTACAAAGGTGTACTGCCCTTTATCTGTATTCAGGTTCTTTCGATGATTCTGATCTTCATGAACCCGCAGTGGGTGGTTGAAGAAAAAGAGGAAATCAGCCAAGAAGCATTAGATGCCGTGACCTTTGACCTAGGGCCTAGCGATGATGGCGGACTGGGCGGCTTTGGGTTACCTGGCGACGACAGTGGCGGTGAAATTGTGCTGCCGGGCTTGGGCAACTAAGCTCGCTGGTTTATCCTTCAAAGGGTCTACAGGAAGTGGGCCCTTTTTTTTGCGAGATAATAATAAATGGTCAGCGAAAACGATCCGGGTTTTATGCCCGACAGTGAACCCGTGCTGCTTCTTATTGCACGTGCGCGTGACACCAACATGTTTGGTGACATCTACGCAGGATGGTTGGTCGATCACATGGACCAAGCCGCCGAGACCGTGGCCACCGGGGCAGCCCAGGGACGATGTGCGACGGTTTCGATTGATCAGCTAGATTTCATGTCGCCCATTCCAGTGGGCTCGCGGGTGGCCATTTATGCCTCGGCCCCTGAAATCGGCCGAAGCAGTATTACCGTAACGCTTGAAGCCTGGATTCAGGACAAAGGCGACCCAGTTAAGGTCACCCAGGGTACCTGGGTCATGGTATCGATTGGTCAGGACGGGCGGATTCGCCCCCTATAAGCCCTTCAGATTGGCGTAGGCCGCAATCAAGGTTTTTTGACCTTGGGATTCAAAGTTGACCGTCACCTTGGTCTGAGGACCGGTGCCTTCGAATTTCATGACCACCCCTTCACCAAACATCCGGTGCTCCACACGCTGCCCTAGGCTCAACCCGATATCCGCTGCCTCGCCGATGGTTTTCCAAGGTGCCGCGCCCGGCGCAACTCGGGAGCCCGACGAGCTCACCGGTCGACTGATCTTGGCGGTCATGCGGATTTCCTGCATCACCTCGTCAGGAATTTCTTTGATAAAGCGCGAGCGTGCATTGTAGCTCTCTGTGCCATACATCCGGCGACTTTCGGCATAGCTGATATATAGGCGCTTCATGGCCCGGGTAATCCCTACGTAAGCCAGCCTTCGCTCTTCCTCGAGGCCATCGGGGTCGTCCATCGACATTTTATGAGGGAACAAGCCCTCTTCAGCGCCGGCCAAAAAGACCACCGGAAATTCCAAGCCCTTGGCACTGTGCAAGGTCATCATTTGAATCGCATCGTCAAATTCATCGGCTTGTCGATCACCCGCGTCCAATGACGCCTGTGCCAGGAAACTTCCTAAGGGATCGTCCTCCGGATCTTCGGGCTCGAAGTCGGCACAGGCCGAAACCAATTCTTTTAGGTTCTCGACTCGAGTTTGCGCCTTTTCGCCTTTTTCGGCCCCGTGGTAATCGATCAGTTGACTGTCCGCTAACACCTGACGGGCCTGCTCACCCAAAGCCAGCCCGGCGGTGTCTTGATCCATGCGGTTGATCAGATCGATAAATCCACTGAGTTGCGTGCGGCCTCGGCCCGCTAGCACACCGTTATTTAACGCAAATTCGGCCGCCGACCAGAGCGACTTACCCTCATCCCGAGCGACCATTCGAATGGTATCCAACGTCTTCTCGCCGATGCCACGGGGAGGCACATTCACCACACGCTCAAAGGCCACATCGTCCTGACGATTCAACGTCAGGCGCAAATAGCAAAGGGCATTCTTGATTTCGGCCCGCTCATAAAATCGCTGGCCGCCGTATATCCGATAGGGAATCTGGGCGCGTAAAAAGGCCTCTTCCAAGGCACGAGACTGGGCATTGGAACGGTAAAGGACCGCAACGTCCGAGCGGCTGTTGCCCTCGCTGATGTAACTCTGGGCGGTATCGGCGATAAAGCGAGCCTCGTCTTGCTCGTTAAACGCAGCGTAAAGCTTGAGCGGCTCCCCTTCGTTGTCCTCGGTCCACAGCTCTTTGCCCATACGCCCCAGATTATTGGCAATGACCGCATTGGCTGCGTTCAGAATGTTCGCGGTTGAGCGGTAGTTCCGAGTGAGTCGGACAGTTACAACCGGCGCAAAATCATTTTCAAAGGCTCGAATATTTTCAACCTTTGCTCCGCGCCAGCGATAAATCGACTGGTCGTCATCGCCCACCGCCATGACGTGCGTTTCCTCACCCGCCAATAGACGAAGCCAAGCATACTGAACGGCGTTGGTATCTTGGAATTCGTCCACCAAAATGTGACGAAACCGTTGGCGATAGTGGACCAATAGCTCGGTATTATCACGCAGGGTCTCGTGCGCACGCAGCAACAGCTCACCAAAATCCACTAGATCTTTGGCTTCGCATTGCTCCTCGTAGAGCGCATAAATATCCACCAGTCGATCGTGATAATAATCGCCACGGGCTTGGACATGAGCTGCTCGAACCCCTTCGTCTTTCTGGTTATTAATAAAACCGACCGCTTGACGTACCGGAAACTTTTTATCGTCCAGATTCAATTCGGCAATGATGCGTTTAACGATCTTGTTCTGATCGTCGCTATCCAAGACCTGAAAGTGCTGAGCGAGGTTAGCTTCGGCCCAATGGGTTCTTAAAAACCGATGACACAATCCATGGAAAGTACCCACCCACATCGACCGGGCGCTGCGCTGTGTCAGCGTCTCTAATCGCCCCTGCATTTCCCGTGCCGCTTTATTGGTAAAGGTCACGGCCATGATTGAGAAAGGCGAGATATCGTGCATTTGCATCAACCACGCGACACGATGCACCAACACACGGGTCTTACCTGACCCAGCGCCTGCCAGGACCAAAAGATTTGTTTCAGGTGCCGAGACGGCATCGGATTGAGCTTGGTTGAGCTCGTCTAGAAGAGGATGGTTCATCGCGTTAGTGTACTGGGTTGTCGCCTGGAAAGGATCATTGATCGAAAGCACAAGGCAGAATTCTTTTTATCTGTTATCTTGCCCATATGCGCTTTGTACCTTATCTAGCACACCTATCCGGGCCCTTGTTTTTGTTAGCCTTTGCAATCCAGTCGACCCTGATACTGCCGGTTGAAAGGTTCTTAGTCGGCGACATCGCCAATACCGCGAGCTTGTTCTACTTGCCCGCTGGCGTGAAGTTGGTGGCGTTTTATGTTTTCCGCTGGAGATCCTTGCCTAGCCTGACACTCGGATTGGTATTGGCCTTTGGCTGGTTTTACCTGCCCGAGGGCACGCCGTTGAGCATTTGGCTTGTGGCAGGTGTGGGTTCGGCGCTGGCACTACCGCTGACGTATTGGGCGTTGTGCCGTTTCTTGAAACTTGATTTGTTCAACCACCGCCAAGGTGCGCCGCACTGGTCTGCGCTAATTCTGATTGTCGGGTTGAGCTCCGTGGCCAATGGGTATGCCATTTCAACTGTCTGGAACTTTGATGCCGAACTGCTCTGGTTGATGCGTATCACCATCGGGGATGTGATGGGGGCTCTGGGCAGTTTAATTGTTGCCATGTTGGTTCTGCGTCGTCAGCGACTGACTAGGGCTTCAGCCGATGCACCATAAGGCCCGCCAATCGCCCCCAAAATGCACTGCCAATGCTCAACACGCTGACGCCCGCCGCCGTCACCACAAAACAAATCGCTGCCGCGTTCTGACCCTTGTCTGACACAAAGGCCTGTTTAAGGGCGTTGGCCGTAGCTCCAATCAACGCCAAACCCGCAATCGAAGGCACAAGATTAGCCGGCGCAGCATAGGCGTAGGGGATCAAGCTGGCGCAGGCCAGCCCCATTAAAATAAACACCACGCCCCCAGCAATGACGCTGCCATAGCGGGTCTCGAAAGGCCCCACGTCTGGATTGGGGGACATCGCGCTGGTGATCGAAGCCAAGTTAATGTGATGACCACCCAGCGGTGCAATTAACATGGACGCAAACCCGGTGGTGCTCAGCACTTTGGATAGGGGCGGCTGATATCGAAAGCTGCGTAAAACGGCAGCGCCTGCCAGATTTTGGCTGGTCATCGTAATCAGATACAGCGGCAATGCGATACCTACAGCGCTACTCAACGAAATGGTTGGCCAGATCCATTCCACTGCGAGAACTTGAGCCTGCCAAATGGGCCAGTCTCCGCTAAATCCCATGACCACCAAGGCAGCCAGTACCGCAGCCGGCACCGCCCAAAGACTCGAAGCCAAACTCACTAAGAACCAAACCAAGACCACCGGGCCAATGACACTGGGAGCCTGGACCAGACTGGTCACGGGAATCAGGCAAATGTTAATTAAGACGCCCGCTAGCATGGCACTGGATAGGGATAAGGGAATCGCTTCAACCCATTGGCGTAGCGGTTTGATCCAGCCGGTTAGAACAATCGCCGCGCTGGAGAGCATAAAGGCCCCACAGGCCTCGGCAAAACCGCCCTCAGGCGAGCCAATCGTAGCTAGAAATGCCGCACCCGGAGTCGACCAAGCCAGCGCTGTCGGGATACGCAGCCGCCAAGCCAAGACGATATTGCACAGCCCTGCCGCAATCATCAAAGCGCCGAGCCCAGTAGCCGCTTGATCCGGCGTCGCACCCATCGACTGAAGGCCGGACAACACGATGGCAAAGGAGCTGGCAAACCCAACAAAGACGGCCAAGATACCCGCCAGGACTTGTCGATAGCCCAAGGCTTTAACTAACTCAGTCATCATGAATCAGTCGCTGGGACAAGACACAAACCGAGTCCAGTTGGTATCCGAGAGCCTGGTAAAAGTCTTTGGCTGGATTGCCACCGCGCACCATCAAGTTCAGCTTTGGACAGCCTTGCTCCAATAAGTATTGCTCCGCCTGGTGCATCAATCTTCGAGCAATACCCTGGCGTTGGAAGGCTGGATCAACCGCCAAATAATTCACGCTGCCACGATGGCCGTCATAGCCCACCATTAAAGTAGCCACCACCGCGCCGTCATTCACAAACACCCAAAACGGGTGCGAGTCGGCGAGTTTGCGCTGGATATCAAGATGTGGGTCATTCCAAGGGCGAGTCAAATCACAGCGTTGCCATAGCGCCACAACGGCTTGGGTATCCTGGGTTTGAAAATCTCTGATCACGCTATACTTCACCCTAAGGAGGATCTATGACTTATAGCTTGTACCACAATCCCCGTTGCAGTAAATCTCGTCAAGCCAAAGCGCTGCTAGAAGAGGCCAACGTCGAATTTGAAGAAGTGCTGTATTTGAAAGCTGGCCTTGATGCCGAGCACTATGCGGCCTTGCTGACACGGCTCGGCGGCGAGCCCGTTGCACACCTGCGCAAAGGCGAAGACGCTTTCAAGGCATTGCCGGCCGGCGCTACATTAGACCAAATCGCTCGCGCCATTGAGGCCGATCCTATTTTGCTCGAGCGGCCTGTTTTGGTATCGCTCAAAGGCGCCTTGGTTTGCCGCCCACCCGAGCGGGTTCAGGAACTGATCTAGGCTAGAACTACCGTTTTTAAACCATTTAGGAATACTCGGTGCTCGCTATGTGCCTTGACTGCCTTGGCCAGCGCCTGAGTTTCCATACTCCGGCCCATGTCCCTGAGATCATCCGGTCCAAAACCATGATCTACCCGGCCTACTTCCTGTTCGATGATGGGTCCTTCATCTAAATCTGAGGTCACGTAATGTGCAGTGGCGCCAATTTGCTTTACACCACGGTCATAGGCCTGGTAGTAAGGCCGTGCGCCTTTGAAGCCTGGCAGGAAGCTGTGGTGAATATTAATG
>JAAXJV010000046.1 GCA_012269655.1 Pseudomonadales bacterium | reverse complement strand
CCGAACAACAGCGTACCGTCTGTGTGAGTCTGCTCTTGGAACCAGTTAGCGCCTTTGGTGGAACCTGCGCCAGGCATGAACTTCACAACAACATTCGGGTTGCCGGGGAGCTCTTCAGCCAACAAGGGGGCAAAGAAGTTCGCCCATTTGGCTGATCCGCCGGTTTCTGAGAAAGGAATGATCCACTCAACGGTCTTGCCGCTGAAGTCAACGTCGGCTGAGGCCGGGGCCGCGACGACTGCCGCAACGCTCGCGGCGACTACCGCAGACAACTTAGACAGTTTCATAGTATTTAACTCCATAATCCTATTATATTTATTGTCTTCCACAGCCGTCCGGGAACGACCATGCTTGGAATCTAACAACAAAACCTTGCGGAAACCTTGCAGCTTTGCGAATCACTATTGTTGAAGACAACCTAGACCTAGCCGAAGCCATTAGTTATCGGCTGCAAGCGCTGGGGCACAGTACTGATTTGTTAACCAATGGACTTGAAGCAGAACGCTTTTTAAAGCGTGAAGGCAGCGATCTGGTCATCGTCGATGGCAATCTGCCTGGCAAAGATGGATTTGACGTCATCAAGTCCCTGAGAAAACAGGGCTTCGCGGCTGCCATTATCTTAGTGACCGCGCGCACTGGGGTTCAAGAACGGGTCGACGGGTTGAATTCAGGCGCTGATGACTATCTGGTTAAGCCGTTTGAAATGGATGAGCTAGAAGCGCGAATCCGAGCGCTCTCTCGTCGCCAATCCCTGCAGTACGTAACGATGGAACAATTCGGCCCTCTGCAGTATGACCGCACGCATACAACACTGCTGGCCAACGGCGAAGTGCTATCGCTTCCTCGACGCGAGATGTCGATACTCATTTGTCTGCTCGAAAACCAAGGACGCTTGACCCCAAAATCAACCCTCGTAGATCAGGTCTATGGAATAGGTGCAGACATCGACGAGAGCGCGATTGAGTCCCATATCTCTCGTCTACGTCAGCGCATCAAACCCTTTCAAGTCAATATCAAAGCAGCCCGTGGGCTTGGCTACTTGCTCGAGCTGTAAAAAACATGAACATACAGGGTTCGCTCAAGGCCAGACTCCTATTTCGGATTATGACTCCCGCGATCGCCTTGGCAGCGGGCTTGGCGTATTGGCAATACAGTCACGACAAACAGACCGGCGAAGAACTCTTTGACCGCAACCTATTCTCCGCCGCGATTACCATCAGTGGCGATACTGCCACCCGTGAAGGTGATGCTTTGTCGTTGAGCACACTGGATAAGATTAATGCCGCCACCGGTGGCGCCCTGTTCTATCACGTTTCGGGGTTTGGTGGCGTACACCTAACAGGCTTTGCTTACCCGCCAACACAAGTGAACTACTCGGCACTAAAGCCAAATGAGCCCGAATTCTTTGACGTCACCTATCGAGGCGAACCGGTTCGCGCGGTCGCACTGCTTAATCAACTTAATACCGGCAATCCAGACGATCAGCTCGTCATTACCGTCTGGCAAACCATGGACGAGCGTCAACGGTGGCTGGGCACCCAACTTCGCCAAAATTTAATTTTTCTGACTTTGATTTTTGCTGCCATTTTGACCGCCATTTGGGTCGGCGTTTCGCTGGGTCTAGCACCTTTGCGACGAATAGAGCGAGATCTCGCGAGAAAATCACCCGACGATCTGTCTCCGCTGCAAACCCCAGTGCCAAGTGAGTTGGCCGGTATCGAAAACCGCCTCAACCACCTACTCAGCGAGTTAGAAAAGAGCCAAAAGGCCCAGCATGACTTCATCTCAGATGCCGCTCACCAACTGCGCAACCCCGCCACCGCTGTACATGCTTTGATCGAGACACTAGAAGATCCGAATAACACTGTGAGCCTGAATCAAAGAATTCAACGCCTTAAACGAGCCTCCAAGGAATCCATACGGATCGCTGAGCAGCTGTTGTCTTTGGAGCGCTTAGAACGCACAAATCCATCTCCTTTGCCCACCATCGAGCTTAACGCTGCGCTCCGACAAATCTGTCTGACTCAGGCCCCAAACTACCTAGCCGAAGGCTTTGATTTTAACTTTTATGAAAGCGAACAACCCTGTCTCGTCAGCGCAGACGAGTTTTGGCTAGGCGAAGCTCTAAAGAACATTTTTGACAACGCGGTGAAACATGGCGGTGCCCGCTTGAGCACCATTGAGACCCGCATTTCAATCCAAGAAGATTTCGCCACCGTTCGGGTTTACAACGATGGCCTACCGCTTCCTCCGGAACTTGCCCAACAGGCAACCGCACGCTTCAAACAATTAAACGATGGAGCGGGTAGCGGTCTCGGTCTATCCATTGTTGAGTCGGTTATGAGAAAGTTCGGAGGCTCATTAAAGATCGAAGAAGTTGAGCACGGCACCAGTGTAGCCTTAGATTTTCCGGTAGTACCTGCTTCTCGACCACAACCAAACCATTTAGCCGTTTCGTGACCCGGGATACATATTAGGTTTCTGCAAATCCTTTAGTCTTAAGCACAAGCAACGAAAAGCATTTTGCGGTATACTCCGCGCCGCTTAATTAAAGCGCGTCACAGAACCAGAAGCGCCTATCGAACACTCGTTCGCCCCAGCGCCGGCATAATCTGAATTTTGCATAGACACCCCATGATCGGGGCCGATCGGCAATTGACGCCATAGTTCATCAAAGGGAGACGTATGAGCCTTTATTCCGAGTATCTGCAAGAGATCGCCGACCGCAAAACGGACGGTTTACATCCTAAGCCCATCGACGGTGCCGACTTGTTGGCTGAAATCGTTGAGCAAATTAAAGACGCGGCCAACGAACACCGCGCAGATTCATTGCAGTTCTTGATCTACAACACCCTGCCTGGCACTACAGGCGCGGCCGGTGTCAAAGCCAAGTTCCTTAAAGAAATCATTCTGGGTGAAACACAACTGGAAGAAATCACTGTCGACTTTGCATTTGAATTGCTATCGCACATGAAAGGTGGGCCGTCAGTAGAAGTCCTACTAGATCTGGCACTGGGCGATGATGACGCAATCGCAGCACAAGCAGCCGATGTCTTGAAAACACAGGTGTTCTTGTATGAAGCTGACACAGCTCGACTAGAAGCCGCCTTTAAGGCAGGCAACGGCGTCGCTAAAGATATCTTAGAGAGCTACGCACAAGCTGAATTCTTCACCAAACTTCCTGAAATTGATGAAGAAATTGAACTAGTGACCTTGATTGCAGCCGAGGGCGACATCTCGACCGACCTGCTGTCACCGGGTGCCGAAGCACACTCGCGTTCGGATCGTGAATTGCACGGCCGTTGCATGTGCGATGAGACTGTTCAACAAAAAATCGTTGAACTTAAAGAAGCCAACCCGGGCCGCAAGGTCATGTTAATCGCCGAAAAAGGCACCATGGGTGTCGGCTCTTCTCGTATGTCTGGCGTCAACAACGTTGCGTTGTGGGCCGGTCAGCAAGCCAGTCCTTATGTGCCCTTTGTTAACTACGCACCCGTCGTAGGTGGCACGAACGGCATCTCGCCTATTTTCTTGACTACCGTAGGTGTAACCGGCGGTATCGGCTTGGACCTAAAAAACTGGGTTAAAAAGACCGACGATGCAGGCAATGTTGTCACGGATGAGAATGGCGATGCTGTTCTGGAGCAAGCCTATTCCGTTGAAACCGGCACCATTCTGACCATCAACACCAAAACCAAGCAGCTGTTGAAAGACGGCGAAGTGGTCGCAGATGTTTCTGACGCTTTCACACCTGCAAAAGTCGAGTTTATGAAGGCCGGCGGTTCCTACGCGGTCGTATTCGGTAAGAAACTACAGACCTTTGCTGCTGAGACGCTAGGCGTTAAAGCACCTCAGGTATTCGCTCCTTCGAAGGAAATCAGCAACGACGGCGTCGGCCTGACTGCGGTTGAGAAAATCTTCAACAACAACGCGGTGGGTGTTGCTAGCGATCAAGCTTTACATGCAGGTTCAGATATCCGCGTCCGTGTGAACGTAGTCGGTTCACAAGACACCACGGGGCTGATGACTTCACAAGAACTGGAAGCCATGGCCGCGACCGTGATTTCGCCTTCGGTTGACGGTGCCTACCAGTCAGGTTGTCACACCGCGTCGGTATGGGACTCAAAAGCCCAGGCAAACATCCCTAAGTTGATGAGCTTTATGAACAACTTTGGCCTAGTTACGGCGCGTGATCCGCTCGGCCAGTACCACTCCATGACCGACGTTATTCACAAAGTATTGAACGACATCACTGTTGACGAGTGGTCGGTTATCATCGGTGGTGACTCTCACACCCGTATGTCAAAAGGCGTAGCCTTCGGTGCTGACTCAGGCACCGTTGCATTGGCCCTGGCCACGGGTGAAGCGGCTATGCCTATTCCCGAGTCAGTCAAAGTGACATTTACCGGCGACATGCAAGACGGCATGGACTTCCGTGACGTTGTTCACGCGACTCAGCAGCAGATGCTGAAAAAGTTCGGCGAAAACGTCTTCCAGGGCCGCGTGATTGAAGTACACATCGGCACCCTGCTGGCTGACCAAGCATTCACCTTCACCGACTGGACCGCTGAGATGAAGGCTAAAGCCTCTATCTGTATCAGTGAGCCTGAAACCCTGATCCAATCACTGGAATTGGCTAAGAGCCGTATCCAGATCATGATCAATAAGGGCATGGAAAACCGTGACAAGATGCTGCAAAGCCTTATTGACCGTGCAGACGCTCGTATCAACGACATCAAAACGGGCACCGGTCGTCCGGTATTGATGCCCGATGACAACTGCGAGTACTTCGCGGAATTGACCGTGGATCTGAACACCATCGTCGAGCCCATGATTGCCGATCCCGATGTGAACAACGAAGACGTATCCAAGCGCTACACGCACGACGTCATTCGCCCACTTTCCTATTACGGCGGTGAGCGTTCCGTCGATTTGGGCTTTGTGGGTTCCTGCATGGTTCACAAAAACGACGTGAAGATTGTCGCTGCTGTACTGCGCAACCTTGAAGCCAAACGAGGCGAAGTCACATTCAAGGCTCCGCTGGTATTGGCCGCACCGACCTACAACATCATTGACGAGTTGAAGGCTGAAGGTGACTGGGAAATCCTGCAGAAATACGCTGGCTTCGAATTCGATGACAACGCACCCAAGCAGAGCGCACGTACCGAGTACGAGCCCATTCTGTATTTGGAGCGTCCCGGTTGTAACCTTTGCATGGGTAACCAAGAGAAAGCAGCCAAGGGTGACACTGTATTTGCCACCTCTACTCGCCTGTTCCAGGGTCGCGTCGTAGCAGACCGCGCAGACAAGAAAGGTGAATCCTTACTGGCCTCTACACCAGTGGTCGTTCTGGCTGCAGTCTTGGGCCGCGCCCCAACTCTTGAAGAGTACCGTGAAGCGGTCGTTGGTATTCAGCTGACCCAATTCACGCCTCCGACAGAAGATCTGTTGATTCCTATGGTTAACGCCGGTTAATCCCAGGCAAATCAACTCTAAAAAGGCCGTCATCACGACGGCCTTTTTTATTTCCCATCGAAATATCATTAGCCCTTTTTATTCTTGGACGAAATAAAAGACGCTCCGTATCCTTTTGATATTGAAATACGAAGCACGGAGAGCGCCTGCATGAAATATTTAGTCTTTGGAGCAGCCGCGCTTTTTGGCCTTTACCTTGCGACTCAGCTTGGACTTCAGATTGCTGCTCTTTTTGCATTCGGCCTGGTGATTGGCGCCGCATTTTTTGGTGCCACTTTCGGCTTTACCACGGGCTGGCGTGAGCTTCTGACTCACGGGCGCAGCCAACTGTTCGCCGCTCAGATTCTATTGATCGCCGCCTGCACGGCGGTGCTGTTGCCAATTATTACCGCAAGTCCTGACCATTTCGGCTTTGTTCGCCCTGTCGGTGTGGCATTTTTGGTCGGAGCCTTTGTATTTGGCTTAGGTGCACAGATCGCCAATGGATGCTCTTCTGGGCACCTATTTCATCTCGCACAGGGCCGCTGGAGCACGCTCGCCACCCTCGCCGCCTTTGTATTTGGCACAATGTTGGCAGTCCGTGACTTTGACCTTTGGGCCGAAACGCCCGTGTATTTCGTCTACTCGCTAAGCCAAGACTTTGGCCCCGCTGGCAGCACATTTATCTCCCTAGCCGCCCTAACAGCCGTGTTGTGGCTATTAGGGGCGCATCGTTTCAATTGGCAATCATCCAAGGGGCGCGCCTTATTGGTTGCCGTTGGCCTAATTGCTCTAGCTCAGGTCGCTATTTTGCTACTGAGTAGTCGGCCATGGTCGATCGCACAGGGTTTTGCGCTGCTGGGCACTCAGTTGGATGTCGCTTTGGGTTTGGGATGGGATCTCGACTTCTCTGACTTCTGGAGCAGTGAGTTGATGGCCTCTCGTCTAG
>JAAXJV010000059.1 GCA_012269655.1 Pseudomonadales bacterium | reverse complement strand
GGCATCGATCTCTTTCACCAGGTGACTTTTGCCAATACCACCGATCGCCGGGTTGCATGACATTTGCCCCAGGGTCTCAATGCTATGTGTTATCAGTAGGGTGTCTGCCCCCATTCGAGCAGAAGCCAAAGCCGCATCTGTGCCTGCATGCCCGCCACCGACGACAATAACGTCATAGATTTTGGTTAAATCCATGTCAGATATCCAAGAAATGAAGTTGTGGACAGTTTACCTCAGCTCGTGGAATCGGTTAAGAAATTGTCTGTTTATGCTCAGCTGCGTCGTAAGAGCGCGTTAAGAAATAAATAGAAAGAATATATATACGTATAAATATTGTTGATTATTAATCTGCTAGTGTGCTGGTGATAACTATTTTTTTATACGCAAAAACAGATGCTTAGGGCCACTTTTTTCTAGAATAGAACACGGGGTTGCCCGTGTTAAACCGGCACATGAGATGTAGATGCTTGGTGGATAACTTTATTCGCAAAAGCATCCACAGACTTACCCCTTGTGTTGTTCTGTCGTGAGCTCAATACATTACCCACAGGCTTAACTCGAGCAATAACTCAGTCAGCCAGGCAGTGGACAGTTTTGTAAACGGCTTTGATTAGCCCGTGAATACTCGAGTTAGGGGTAATGAAAACCTTGTGAATAAGTTTTTATCTGAAACAGATCGATCTCGGATCATCGAAATGGCTTGGGAAGACAGAACGCCCTTTGAAGCGATTGAAGAGGATTATGGATTATCCGAAGCCGCAGTCATTCAGTTGATGAGAGCGGAATTGAAACCGTCATCGTTTAGGTTATGGCGGGCTCGAGTGTCTGGTCGTAAAACAAAGCACAGGGCGCTTCGCAGTCCAGATGTGCAAAGAGGTTACTGTAAAACCCAATACACACGGGTAAAGGTAGGTCGTAAAGCTCGGTGATAATCTATTTGCCGATGCAAAAACTAGAAAAAATTTCGCCCAGCAGGTCATCTGCCGTCATACGACCCGTGATGTCACCTAGATGTTCATGCGCGTACCGCAAATCCTCGGCTAACAGTTCTCCAGCGCTTGCGGTATCGAGCTGTATGCGAGCCTGGTCCAAGGCGACTTGGCATTGAGCAAGAGCATCGAGATGACGGGTGCGAGCTAAGAATTTTGCCTCACCCTGATCAGCGCCCGTGGTATGAACAATGTACTGGATTAACTCATCCAAACCCGCTCCTGTTTTAGCCGAAATAGAGAGTGAGTTGGGAAATTCAAAGGCCGGGCATAGGTCTGTTTTATTAAACAAGACAAGATCCGGTACCTGGCCATCGAGTAGTTCTGATAAATCCCGATTCAACTGATCTGAGGACTCGGTCGGATCGGCTAAAAATAGAATAAGGTCGGCAGTCTGCATGGCTTTTTTCGCACGCTTAACGCCTTCCGCTTCGATAGGATCTAGGGTTTCACGCAAACCGGCGGTATCCAAAATCTCGCAAGGAATGCCATCGAGTACGATGCGTTCCTTTAATACGTCTCGGGTAGTACCTGCTTGATCAGTAACGATAGCGATGTTTTGGCCAGACAGGGCGTTGAGCAAACTGGATTTGCCAGCATTGGGTTTGCCGACCAATACGATTTGAATGCCTTCGTTATAACGTTGGCCGGCGCGAGCATTTTGTCGCAAATGCTCAAGGTCGTGTTCGATGGTGTGTAATTGCTGACTGACCTGACCGTCAGCTAGAAAATCAATTTCTTCTTCAGGAAAATCAATGGCGGCCTCAACGTAAACCCTGAGGCGAACAATTTCGTCATGTAGGGCGTTTACAGCGTGACTAAATTCACCTTGCAGTGATTGCATCGCGCGCTGTGCTGCTTGCGCACTGGAGGCAGAAATCAAATCTGCAACGGCTTCAGCCTGTGCGAGGTCCAATTTGTCATTGAGAAAGGCCCGCTCGCTGAATTCCCCTGGCCGAGCAATTCTGGCACCGCACTGAATAAAGCGGTTTAACACCTGATCCAATACCACTGGACCGCCGTGACCATGGAATTCCAGAGTGCTGTCGCCGGTATAGGAATGTGGCGCAGGAAAATAAAGAACCAATCCCGTATCGATCGGGTTCGATTCGATGTCTTTGATGGTGCAAAGTTTAGCCAGCCTAGGTTGGCAAGGTAGGCCTAATGCACTCGCGATGGCTTCGGTATCTGGTCCGGCCAGTTTGACCACGCCAACGGCACCCATCCCAGGTGCCGTCGCAATAGCCGCTATGGTGTCGACCATTAGGCGGTGTCGGCGTCGCCTTGTTCAATACGCTTGGTAATGACGTATTGCTGGGCAATCGACAAGACGTTGTTGGTGACCCAGTACAGAACCAAGCCAGCCGGGAACCAAAGGAAGAAGAAAGTAAAGGCGACCGGCATGATGCGCATAATTTTCGCTTGCATGGGATCGGGTGGTGTTGGGTTCAGCATCTGTTGGATGAACATAGAAATGCCCATCAACAGAGGCAAGACAAAGTAAGGATCCTTGACCGACAAGTCTGTGATCCACAGGAAGAACGGCGCGTGGCGAAGTTCGACAGATTCTAGCAACACCCAATAAAGGGCCAAGAAAACCGGCATCTGGACCAAGATGGGCAAGCAGCCGCCTAGTGGATTAATTTTTTCTTTTTTGTACAGATCCATCATTTCTTTTGATAGACGCTGTTTGTCATCGCCGTATAGCTCACGCAAGCGGGTCATTTCCGGCGTAAATTTACGCATCCTGGCCATTGATGCATAGGCAGATGCGGACAATTTAAAGAATGCCAACTTAACTAACAAAGTCACCGCCATGATCGAGAGACCCCAGTTGCCCAAGTACTCCTGTAGGAAACTCAGAACAATAAAGATCGGCTGAGAAATAAACCAAAGCCATCCGTAGTCGACGGTCAGGTTTAAACCATCAGACAGGCTTTCGAGTGTGTCCTGATCTTTGGGGCCCGTGTATAGATTAGCCGTAAATGTGGTGGATTGACCGGGTGCTAGTTGAACGGCTTGGCCGACAATTCGACCGACATTATCGCCCGCGGCGGTTTGGGTGAAGCTATAAATCGGCTGATCGGCCGCATTGGGGACCCAGGCGGAAACAAAGTAGTGCTGGACCAAGGCTAGGTATGAACCGGCAACGGATTGCGTTTGTAAGTCTGTATTTACACCCGCAATGTAAGGACGGTCAGCCACTTCATCCAGATCAATTTTAAAGTAACGTTCTTCAGCGGTTTTCAGCGCATAGCCTAAGAATGCCTGAACACCCATGCTGGTCTGGGTAGACGGATCAGTAGAGTTGTCACGCTTCAGCTGCAAAAAAGGTGCCGTGCGCAGCGGCTCTGCTGATAGGTTTTCGACCTGATGAGTCACCTCGACCGTGTGAGAGCCCTGTTGCAGGGTAAAAGTCTTAGTGACACGAACCTGATCGTTTTCCCACACCAAAGGAACTTCTAACCGATCGTTTCGCATCACCTGCACATCACTTGCAGGTTGGTATAGAGGACGGCCTTCGGCGGTATCGATCTGGGTTAGGCCAGATTGGGCCAAGTAAGTGCGCTCACGGTTATCCAACAGAGCAAATGCAAGGTCTGGACGAGCTTGAACAATGGGGTATTGAATTAATTCACTGCGGACAACGTCGCCGCCGTTCAGGTCAATTGTCAACCGGAGTGTATCGGATTCAATAACCCATTCGTTGGTACGGGTGGTGTCATCGATGCTGACGGCTGGGGCAGTGGTCGCCGTGCCAGAGGGCAAGGCATCAGACGATGTAGAGGTTGGGGTTGCAGGGGCATCTAATGATACCGAATCGCGAGATACCGCCGCAGGCTGTTCAGCTGTAGTCGGCACCACCTCGGGTTGGCCGTAATCCTGATTCCACTGCAATATCAACAGATATGTAGTTACGGCGAGGGCGCCACCTAATACGATTCTTTGGATATCCATGTTTTTACTCGTCAGTGTCCGTTTTTGTCGGTACTGGATCTAAGCCTCCTGGTGCACCAGGGTGGCATCGGCCTATTCGCCGGATTGTTAGTAAAGCGCCCCGCAGTATGCCGTGAATCTCCACAGCTTCAAGGGCATATTCGCTACATGTCGGTAGATAACGGCAGCGCGGACCCAAAAGTGGAGAGATGACCAGCTGATAGCCACGAACCAATCGCCTAAAAATCCATTTAAGGACCTTGTCGATCATTGTGCTTTGGGGGTCGCCTTCGAGACCGCTTTTAACAGTTGCTGTCCCAGTCGATTAGAACAGGTCGCTTGATGTAAATCCGCTATTGGCGCTTTGGCCATAAAGATCACGTCAAGCCCGGCGTTCGTATCTAAGGTTTGTAACGATGCGCGAGCGATTCGTCTAAATCGGTTGCGGTCAACTGCGCGGCGCAACTTCTTTTTAGAGGTAATCAAACCGATTCGGTGTCTAGTGCAAGAATTTTTCTTTACCAACACTAAAACGTCTTTTGAATGCTGACGTGAATCTGCATTCGAAAAGACGTCTTGGAATTGTACAGAGCCACGCAACGGCAGTGGCGAGCGCTTAATCAAATTAAGCGCTGAGTACCTTGCGGCCTTTGGCGCGACGGCGCTTGAGTACCAGACGGCCGTTCTTGGTTGCCATGCGAGCACGGAAACCGTGGGTGCGCTTACGCTTGATAACGCTGGGTTGGAATGTACGTTTCACAAATATTTCCTCGTTGTGCGCTGGTGCGCAAAAGTGGGCGCGAAATATACGGCTTCAGGCGAGTCATTGCAAGCAGTTCGAGTGGTTTTCCACACAAATCAAGTTATCCACACGCGCCGAACCCAGTGGCGGTCAAATGGCTGCTGTTTTTATACAAGTTATCCACAGAATTATACAGGATTAAAAATTTTAGTTCATTAAAAACATAGAGTTAGGTGTTTCGAGTGAAAAAATATGAAAAAGCTCTTGTCCCTGTGAATAAGTTTGGCAGACTCTATCGCCATGCTTCATCTGCCGGACTTTTTCGAGATTGGTAGATCACTAACTAGAATTAAAAAGGCCTCCTTCGTGGTTTGGAACACTTGCTTAAAATCTTTGGAACAAGAGCTGCCCTCTGATCAATTTAATACTTGGATTCGCCCACTTCAGGTAGAACCTAGCTCGGATCGGGTAAAGATATTGGCCCCTAATAGGTTTGTGAAAGATTGGGTCACGGATCGCTACCTCGCGCGTATTAAAGAGCTGGTAAACGACCAGGGCGATATGCGTGTCATCTTAGAAGTCGGCAGTGTTGCGAGAGCCACAAGCCCTACTGATGACACTCAGAAGCCGGCCACCACTGTATCAGCCTTACAATAGCGATCGGTGGATCCCAGTGCGGGCCAAAGTAAAGGCAGCCGCGTTCAGGTCGAAGGGTCGGTTAAACACACCAGTCGGCTCAACCCCAATCACACCTTTGATAATTTTGTCGAAGGGAAAAGTAACCAATTGGCCCGGGCAGCGGCTCAAAGGGTGGCCGAGAATCCGGGCGCAGAATACAACCCACTGTTTCTATATGGCGATACGGGGTTAGGCAAAACACACTTGATGCATGCGGTAGGCAATCAGATTCAGACCAGAAACCCGGATGCGAAAATTATTTACGTGCACTCCGAGCGCTTTGTAGCCGACATGGTCAAAGCACTGCAATTGAACGCAATCAATGACTTCAAACGGGTCTATCGTAACGTAGACGCGTTGCTGATCGATGACATTCAATTTTTTGCTGGCAAAGACAAAAGCCAAGAAGAGTTCTTCCACACCTTCAACACCTTGCTTGAAGGGGGGCAGCAGATCATCCTGACGTCGGATCGTTATCCCAAAGAAATCGACCGGATGGAAGATCGACTGAAGAGCCGGTTTGGTTGGGGCTTAACCGTTCGATTGGAATCTCCAGAGCTTGAGACCCGCGTGGCTATTTTGATCAATAAAGCCAGTGAAGCCGGCTGTGAGCTAGAACGGGACAGTGCATTTTTTATTGCGCAGAAGGTCCGAGGCAACGTCCGAGACCTAGAAGGTGCGTTAAAACGTGTGATTGCTAATTCAAAATTCTTGAATCAGCCGATCACGATTGAATTCATTGCAGAAACGTTAAAAGACATGATTGCGCTGCATGATCGTCAGGTGAGTCTGGACAACATTCAACGAGTGGTAGCGGATTTCTTTAAGTTAAAGGTCAGTGATCTGTTATCCGCTCGCAGAAATCGGTCTATCGCGCGGCCACGTCAGATTGCGATGGCATTGGCGAAAGAGCTAACCAGTCATAGTTTGCCTGAAATTGGTGAGGCCTTTGGTGGGCGAGACCATACGACCGTTCTTCATGCCTGTCGAAAAGTAAAAGAACTGCTTAACACGGACACCGTGATCAAGGCAGACTATGACAAATTATTTAAATCGCTAGCCGGATAAACA
>JAAXJV010000173.1 GCA_012269655.1 Pseudomonadales bacterium | reverse complement strand
GCCCAGCAGGAGTAACAATGGCGCGTAATTTGATTTTGTGGATGATCATCGCCGGGGTCTTGTTGACGGTGTTCAACAACTTCAGCGTGGAGCCCACCCAGCGACAGCTATCCTATTCAGACTTCGTCGAGGAAGTGAATCGAGACCAGGTGCGAAGCGTCGTGATCAGTGGGTACACCATCAAAGGCACTCGGGCTAACGGCGAAACGTTCGAGACGACTCGTCCTGCCATCAGTGATCCCCGCCTTATTGATGATTTGTTAGACCACAATGTCGTGATTGAGGGCCAGCAACCTGAACAGCAGAGCGTTTGGTCTCAGCTACTGGTCGCCAGTTTTCCGATCCTGATTATTCTGGCCGTATTTATGTTTTTCATGCGTCAGATGCAAGGCGGTGGCGGTGGCCGTGGTGGCCCGATGAGCTTTGGTAAATCCAAAGCACGCTTGCTTAGCGAAGATCAAATCAAGACGACCTTTATGGATGTCGCCGGCTGTGACGAGGCGAAAGAAGACGTCAAAGAGCTGGTCGATTTCCTGAAAGACCCAGGTAAGTTCCAGAAACTCGGTGGTCGTATTCCTCGTGGCGTGCTGATGGCGGGGCCACCAGGTACAGGTAAGACCTTGTTGGCTAAAGCCATTGCCGGCGAAGCCAAGGTGCCCTTCTTCACAATATCAGGTTCGGATTTCGTAGAGATGTTCGTCGGCGTTGGCGCGAGCCGAGTCCGAGATATGTTCGAGCAGGCCAAAAAGCAGTCTCCCTGCATCATCTTCATTGATGAGATCGATGCGGTAGGCCGACAGCGTGGTGCTGGACTGGGGGGCGGTCATGACGAACGAGAACAGACTCTGAACCAGCTGTTGGTCGAGATGGACGGTTTTGACGTCAACGATGGCGTGATTGTGATCGCGGCCACCAACCGCCCGGATGTGTTGGACAGTGCGTTGTTGCGTCCGGGTCGTTTTGACCGTCAGGTAACCGTCGGGCTGCCCGATATCCGCGGCCGTGAGCACATCTTGAAGGTGCACATGCGTAAAACACCGGTCAGTGACGAGGTGAATCCGGCGGTAATCGCTCGAGGAACGCCGGGCTTTAGCGGCGCAGATTTGGCCAACCTGGTTAACGAGGCAGCCTTGTTTGCGGCTCGCTCTAGCGATCGAGTGGTTAAGCAGTCTCACTTCGAGTTGGCTAAAGACAAGATCATGATGGGCGCCGAGCGCAAGACCATGGTCATGAAAGAGTCAGAAAAACTGAATACGGCGTACCACGAAGCCGGGCATGCCATTGTAGGCCGTCTGGTGCCTGAGCATGACCCCGTTTACAAGGTCAGCATCATCCCGCGCGGGCGAGCCTTGGGTGTAACCATGTTCCTGCCCGAAGAGGACAAATACAGTCACTCCAAGCAGGGGCTGTTGTCGCAAATCTGCTCGTTATTCGGTGGTCGTATTGCCGAGGAAATGACACTGGGTGAAATGGGTGTTACGACGGGAGCAAGCAATGACATTGAGCGGGCCACTAAGATTGCTCGTGCAATGGTGACCAAGTGGGGCTTATCAACCGAAATGGGGCCGCTGTTGTACGACGAAGAAGAGGGCGACCCCTTTGTCGGCCGAAGCATGGCCCAGCCGGCTAAAGGCGTCTCTGGCGAGACGGCTCGTAAGATTGACGCGGAAGTTCGTCGAATTATTGATGAATGCTATGCCCGTGCACACAAAATCCTAGAAGACAACTGGGACAAGATGGAGCTGATGGCCGCGGCGTTGATGGAATACGAGACCATCGACTCCAGTCAAATCGACGAAATCATGGATGGAAAAAAGCCCAGCCCGCCTAAGGATTGGGAGCCGCCACAGAGCAAAGACGACGGCGATTCCAGTGATCCAGTCAAAATGGACTCGGCATCACCTGACTCAGATGAGCCGCCGGCCGATGGGGCGCCGGATCAGCCGGCGTAATAGGCGACTAGGCCCAGCTCATGCTGGGCCTTTTTCTTTGGAGTGATATGAAAACCAAGATTATGGCGGTCATGAATTTGACCCCGGTCTCATTTTCCGATGGTGGTCGTCTTTCGGGCGGGCTTGATTCCGTGCTGGTTGCAGCTGAGCAGCATATCCGAGAGGGAGCCGATTGGCTGGATCTAGGAGGCGAAAGCACGCGACCGGGCGCGCAGGCAGTATCCGAAGCCGAAGAAATGGATCGGGTACTTCCAGTATTAGAAGCGATCAAGGCGCGCTTCGATGTGCCGTGCAGTCTGGACACCTCGACGCCCGGGTTGATGCGTCAGGGCGCCGCGCTGGGCGCGGATATGATCAATGATGTTCGAGCATTAACTCGTCCAGAGGCGCTGCAGGCGGCGGCGCAAACGGGCTTGCCTGTTGTACTGATGCACATGCAAGGGACGCCGGATACGATGCAGATCAACCCCAGCTACGAGGATGTAGTGGGTGAAGTCGAGGCCTTTCTATTGGGCAGAGTGCAAGCCTGCCAACAGGCTGGAATCACGAAGGATCGTATTGTCTTGGACCCTGGATTTGGCTTTGGCAAAACCTTGGACCACAATGTTGCATTGTTTCAGGCACTGCCCTCGCTTTGTCAGCGCTGGCCAGTCTTGGTCGGAGTCAGTAGAAAGCGATTGATTGGCGACCTAACTGGCCAAGCCGTCGAGAATCGAGATTTAGGTTCTGCGGTTGCGGCGGGTTTGGCTGCTCAACATGGAGCGACTTGGGTTCGAGTGCATAACGTGGCAGCGACTCGTGATGCGATGGCTGTGATGAATGGATTGAATAGACGATGAAGAAATATTTCGGCACCGATGGTATTCGGGGCACGGTGGGCAAAGGCGCGATCACTCCGGACTTCATGCTCAAGTTAGGTTGGGCTGCAGGACAGGTATTGGGTGAGAAGGGTGGCAAGGTCCTGATTGGCAAGGACACCCGAATTTCGGGTTATATGTTTGAGGCCTCATTGGAAGCCGGGCTCAGTGCCGCGGGTATGGATACCTTATTGCTAGGGCCTGTTCCGACGCCGGCAGTCTCGTACCTCACCCGTACCTTTGCGGCCCAGGCCGGTATTGTGATCAGTGCCAGTCATAATCCTTTCCACGATAACGGTGTGAAATTTTTTGGCCCTGACGGCAAGAAATTGAACGACGAGTTGGAAGCTGAAATTGAACGTTTGGTCGATCAGCCGATTGTCGTAGCGGATCCTGCTCAGCTCGGTAAGGCGCGCCGCATCAACGATGCGATTGGCCGTTACATCGAATTTTGTAAATCGACCTACACGGCAGATCAGTCGCTTGCCGGCCTGCGGATTGTCCTCGATTGTGCTCATGGCGCCGGTTACAAAATTGGTCCTGCGGTATTCCGTGAGCTCGGTGCCGAGGTATTTACCATCGGAAATGAACCTGACGGGCTTAATATCAACAAAGACGTGGGTTCGACACATCCCGAAGCGCTTCAAGCCGCGGTTAAACAACATCGTGCCGACTTGGGTGTCGCCTTAGATGGCGATGCGGACCGGGTGGTCATGGTTGATCATCAGGGTAACGTTGTGGACGGCGATCAAATCCTGTTCATCATTGCACGTCATCTGCTTGATCAAGGGCGCTTGCAGGGTGGTGTGGTTGGAACGCTGATGAGTAATCTGGGACTTGAACTCAGTCTGAAAGAGCTGGATGTGCCCTTTGCTAGAGCCAATGTCGGTGACCGTTACGTCGTGGCTGAAATGGTCTCGAGAAATTGGGGTTTGGGTGGCGAATCAAGCGGGCACGTCGTGTGTGGTCATGCGACCGGAACCGGAGATGGGATTGTCACTGCGCTTCAGGTGGTGTCAGCCATGCGAACGACGGGTAAATCCTTGGCCGAGATGGCCGGTGCGATGCAGTTGTATCCACAACGATTGATTAACGTTCGGGTGGATGAAAAGGTCGATCTGAGTACTCAAGCCGAAATTCAATCTGCAGTCGAAAGCGCCGAGGCGGCCATGGGTGAGCGGGGGCGAGTTTTGCTGCGCCCCTCGGGCACGGAACCCCTGATTCGAGTGATGGTCGAGGCCGACGACGCAGAGATGGCGAATGACCACGCTCAAGCCATTGCAAAAGTGGTCGAATCTGAGCTCTGCCAATAGACAAAGCTCACCGCCCGATGATAGTCTGCGCGACCTTAAATACGGGCGGTGCATGAGTTTTTTTGTAGCAGGAAACTGGAAAACGCACTTGCTGAGTGACGAGGCCAATACCTTAATCCAGCAGTTGCTAGACCAGTGTAACCAGGATGGGGTCGCGGTATTCCCGCCGGCACTGTATGTTCCGCAGGTCAGCGACCAATTGCGCGACAGCGCAATTGGGTTTGGTGTTCAGGACATCAGTGAAAGCGGGTTCGGTGCCACGACTGGAGACCTTTGTGCACAGCAGGTGGCCGAATTTGGTTGCCAATACGCATTGGTTGGCCACTCTGAGCGGCGCCAGCGTCAGCAAGAGTCCAGTCAGTGGGTGGCGGAAAAAGCCCTAGCCGCGGTAACCGCGGGACTGGTGCCGATCGTATGTGTAGGGGAAACCCTGGAAGAGCGCGAAGCGGGTAACGATGTCGCGACTGTCATGGAGCAGTTGGAACCGGTCTTGAATCTGGTGCCGGTCGACTCTACCTTGATGGTGGCGTACGAGCCGGTGTGGGCGATAGGCACGGGCAAAACAGCCAGTGCAGACCAGGCTCAGGCGATGCATTCCGAGATCCGGGCTCGGTTGAGCCAGATTGGTATGCAGCAGACAAAGATTTTATACGGTGGCAGTGTTAAGGCCGCCAATGCGGCAGAGCTTGCACAGTGTCCCGACGTTTACGGTGCGCTGGTGGGGGGTGCGGCTTTACAGATAGATGAATTCGCGGCAATTGTGGCGGCGTTTCAAGAGAGGCATTAGTGGAAAGTGCAATTATCATCGTTCATGTCGTCATGGCGATTGCAATCATCGGTTTGGTACTCATCCAACAGGGTAAAGGTGCCGATGCTGGCGCATCCTTTGGTGGTGGTGCATCGCAAACTGTTTTTGGCGCATCCGGCAGTGGTAACTTTTTAACCAAGACCACGAGTATTTTGGCGGTTGTATTTTTTGTTACATCATTCGCTCTGGCCGTGATTGCAAAGAATAAAGCCGAATCGGTGGGTTCGGTGGGTTTGCCCACGGTAACCACGCCTGCCGAAGTACCTGCGCAAGCACCGGCAGCACCGGCAGGTGATTTGCCCGAGTAAACAGTTATACGCCGAAGTGGTGGAATTGGTAGACACGCCATCTTGAGGGGGTGGTGAGATTTATCTCGTGCGGGTTCAAGTCCCGCCTTCGGCACCATTCACAGGAATCCCGCAGATTCATCGATCTGCGGGATTTTTTTGGGCAAAAAAAACCCGGCAATCGCCGGGTTGAAGAAGTTCACTGATCACAAAAAAGCTGTATCTAAAACTTAGTACAGTCCGGCCTCCATGCCGGAACCAGTTCACAATGTTGAAAAGGGAGGGATCCGGCCCTGGAGCCAGAAACCATTGATGAGCTCTATGACTTCTCATCAACTTGGTTATAAAGATATATCTAAAAGTTCTTAAAAACAAGTCTTTGCTTTATGGTTTTTTTTCCTTTCGGGGCATGATTTGAAGGCAATGGTTATAAAGCAGGTAAAACGATGAAGTGGATGCTGACATTTCTGGTTTGGATTTCCGGCGCATCGCATGCGGATCCGCCATTCATCCATCAGATTGAAGGTGTTGTACCCGGGACGTCTTGGGCGCAGGTAATTAACCGCCTCGGTTCACCCATGCGCTGCGCCGGTCGCGGCGAGGTTAAGTGGTGCGCTTGGGAGAATACCGATGAGCAAGTATTAACCGGCTCAATTGTGGCGGATAGATTGACTTATCTATACGTCGCCGAGGGCTACAGCCCTAGCTCTACTTTGGGCTTTCGAACCAAAGAGGATTTGCGCAACGCTTGGGGCGCGGAGTCCATTTACTCTCGATCAGAGGGCGGTGCCCGTGAGCGCCTGACTTACCTGAATGAAAATCTTGATTCCGGCGTAACGGTCAATTTCGATGAAGGTCAATTGATTGGATATGGCATCGGCGAAGTTACCTGGCGTGCAAGCGGGACCGTAGCCGATTACCGGGTCTTGGGAGATACCTGGTGCCCCTCAGAAAAGTGCCCGTTTGTATTGCCTACTAAACGAGTCAAACCCGAGTATCAGCAAATGACTGTGGGTGAACTCATCCGTCAGGGCCACTGAACCTACTGAAGAGTGATCGGCCCGGTGACCAACTTCCAGCTGTCGTATTCATTTGCCGCAATGGCACTGGCGAATAGGGCTTCAGCAATGGGATCGGGGCTTCCACCGAATTGAAGGTGCATCTCGTACAGGCTTTGGATGATGCCCATGATAAGCGGTTCGTTCTCAGAGACCTCTTCGGCGTTTTCAATGCCAAGTTGTTCGAGGGGCTCGAGATCGAACTGAA
>JAAXJV010000251.1 GCA_012269655.1 Pseudomonadales bacterium | reverse complement strand
GTGAACAGGCCGGCATTGATCGATGCGGTCGTCGCGTCATTTCGATCCGACACAGCCGCGTCACGACCCGAAAAGTCCGCGTCGGCATAGCTCACGCCACCGCTCAACGTCGTATCGCCCACTTGTTTGCTCAGCGAAACGCCGGCCGAAAGCGTATTAACGTCGTCCTGCTTGACTGGGTTGGTGGGATCGTCTTTGTTCGTCAGATCGTCGCGGCGCGTGGTGTCCCAGTTAATATAAACTTGTGAATTCGCCCAACTGCGATTGAATTTGGCACCCAGGCTCAGCCCCGCAGTTTTGTTGTCTTTAAGCTCGCTGTCATTGCCGACCGTGCCACCGACGCGCAGGCTGTAGTAAAGGCTGTCGCTGGTCTGATTGCCCAGATCGTAGCTGGCGGTAATGCTGGCGCTAACAAAGGCTTGTTCGTCAGAGCGTTGACTGTCAAAACCTTCTGAATCAATGAACGCACCGTTATCCAGGCCACTCGCATTCGCGGTTCGGCCTGTATCGGTGTGATTACCCACGTTGTCGTCACTGCTGAAGCCAAAAGACACTGAGCCCAGAACGCTCCAGCGCTGTTGTTGGGCTTCAACTTCTGCCAGTAATTCGTCGACCTGTACAGACAGTCGGTCGCCCAATGGCAAAGCATCCAGCGCGTCGAGTTCCTGTTTGGCCGAGGTCATGTTGCCCAAGCGCATTAGGATCTGTGCTCGCGCCACCCGGGCATCCATATTAAGAGGCTGCAATAAGATGATTCGCTCAACAGAGACCAAAGCCTGACTTAGATCGCCAGCAGCCAGGCGCTCTCGCACGTAGGCTTGGTTAAGCGACACGTTATCGGGATCCATCAAGATCTGTTCGTAGGTGACTTCCGCTTGTACAGAAACGGCGGTCAGCAGTACGGCGGTCGTGATCAATTTTTTCATGTGCTTACTCCGGAGTCCGCACGGACACGCCGGTGCCGCCAAGGTTGGTGATGGTTGGGTCGCCACTAGCCGATAAGTCATTGGTAATGATCGATACATTGGTATAGCCGATGTTTGCTACTTCGTCATTCAGTGTTGCAAAACCACCTGAAACGGAAATTTCCATGCTGTCATTTGCTGCAATGGCCCCGTTGGTTGTATTGAAATTGGTCACGTCGACCAATTGCCCAGCAAAGGTATTGGTCATCATGTTTTGTTCAGTTTGGCTCAGGTTTTGATCGACCGTAATTTCGTATAAGTCCAAATTACCCGACGGCGCATTAATGGTGTCAATGGAGCTGTTTACAGCTGAGCCGGGCGTATTGGGGTCGACCCTGTCAGTCGAGGCGAATGTCCCGTACGTCACGCTGTCCTGACCATCCATTAACGAGGCGAGGGGTGTGGTTTCATTGAAGCCAAAGTCGAAGCTCGCAGTAGCGCCGCCGCTGAACGCAATATCTGTGACCGAGCCACTGACATTCGACGTCAGCTCGTTTTGATCGAAATCTAACGTAGTAATGGAATCAAACGATCCGGAGCCTCCGCCAGAAGTCAGCGTCATAGCGATATTGTTAGCAGTGTATCGATAGCGCCCAACCAAACCTGAATTTGCTAGCTCGCTTTGTGTTGGCCCTGCAGGTGGACTTTGAGCGAGTTCAGTTAAATCCGCATACTGCGCCAACAAGTAAAGTGCCTCACCAGTAAACCCGACACCGAATTCCGAAGCTTCGGCCGCCACGTCTTCACCCAGCACCACCGCCAGCACATCCACGCTATTTGTGGCGTCATCCGGCCCCTCTACGCCTGCTTCGACCAGCGCTTCCAGCAGAGCAACGGTCTGAGGATCAGCCAACTCAGCAGCCACTTCCTCGGCAATTTCTTCGCCCGCGAGCTCTTGAACAGCTTGCTCAACTCGCTCTAGCAGCTCGGCAGGGGCAGGCACGGGGGCGGTGGGCGCCGTATTTGGACTGATGCCGACAGCGAAGCCGCCGCGCAATACATCTTGCGTACCAAAATCGTTTGCTACGGTGATCGCGCCCGGCGTGACGCCAAAACTATTCGGGCCTGGGCCGATCAAGACCACATCGCCTTCGCCATTTTCATCCAACAATCCGGCCACTTGCGTGCCTCGGACACCAATCACGGCACTGGGCAAATCAACGGTCATGGCGTCTGGGCCGGTCTTAGCGATCTTGCCACTGACAAAACGGAAGGCGCCTTTGGTGATGTTGGCGTTCAGTGAGTCGTTTGCGGTGCCAAACACGAACACATCAATTTTCATTTCAGCGCCAGATCCTAGCGTGAAGGTGGTTTGATCTTTCAGCATGACCTGGGCACGTCCGCCATCAGACACGCTGAGGACATCCCCTTCAAAGACTTGTGTGCCGCTCTCAATTGGGCCAGTAGGCGCACCGCTGGTGCTGGACACGCGGGTCACTTGACCCTCGACGGCGGCGGTTACGCCGATAAATTCTACGGCTGCTGCGGCGCCAGAAAACGCGCACAGTATTAATAGACGAAGCATTGGCCAAAACCTGTCAGTCAGTAAACGTATGCAGAGTCTAGAGGGTGTACCTTAGGGTAGGCAAACTCGGGATCAAAGCTGTGGGGTAGGTCACACTGGACCCGCTGAGTTATTTGGTGAGCGCGGTGTAAACCCCATCCCAATTCTCGCCCGGTGGGGCTTTCTTATATTGGTATACCCGGTCCCGGTACACGCCAACCAATTGTGTCGGATACTGGTCTGCCGAATCGAGTCTGTCTAATACCTCCAGACAAGCGCTCCAGTCTTGAGCCCAATAGGCGTTTTGCATTTGGCCGTGAAGCTCCGCCAATCCTCGTAACTCAGGGTCGATCGCCTCGCCCGCGAGCCAATACACCAAAATGGGCTCCACCTTGCCTTTGACTCGTACCCGGTCGACTGGAATCAGAATCCAGCGTTCTCGCTTTTCTAGCTGATCAACCGTGCTCTCGCCGATCAATATATCCACGTCGTAAAACCGGCATAGGCCCTCCAGTCGGCTGGCCAGGTTCACAGGATCCCCGATGCAGGTGTAATCGAATCGTTGATTGGATCCGAAGTTGCCCACGACAACCGGTCCTGTGTTCACACCAATGGCCATTCGCAGTTCGCCCGCGTCTGGGTTGTCTTTTTTTAGCTCGCCATTGAGCCAGTCCATGCCCTGCTGTATGGCTTGAGCAGCGGCAACCGCCTTGTCTGGATGCTCGTTGACCGAAATCGGCGCATTCCAAAACGCCATCAAGCAGTCACCTAGATACTTGTCGATGGTGCCGCCTTGGTTGATCACGGCATCTGACATGGGCGTCATAACTCGGTTAACGAGTTTGGTCAGCGCCTGCGGATCGTCTTTGTAGCTCTCGGACAGCGTGGTGAAGCCTCGTAAGTCAGCAAACATGATGGTCAGCTCTTGAGTCTCGCCGCCCAACTCGAGCTTGCTGGGATCGTCTGAAATGCTATCGACGACCGCTGGTGCCAAATAACTGGCAAAGGCCTTTCGAATTTCTCGTTTGCCCGACTCTTCAATGACCAGTTTGGATAGAGAACCCTGGGCAAAGCAAATGCCCACAAAGGCCATGCCAAAGCTGTAATCCAAGATCCAGCAATGCGTTAAATACGCCCACCACGCGGCCCCAAAGATCGACCCTAAGCAGGCAATCGCCGCGATCCCGCTGATGGCGATCGACCGGCGCAAAGCCAGGCCCAATGCGATGAGGCCCAACATCATCGCGCTTGCGACCTCGGCCAGTCGACTCCAGTAGGGCCGGCCCAAATAGGTGTCACTTAAAATCTGTTCAAGGGCGGCAACGTGAAACAATGGTCCCGGGGTGCTAAGGCCAACCGGGGTGTCATGAAAGTCTTTCAATCCCAAGGCACTAGGCCCCAGCAAAATCAACGACTGACTTAGATCTGGGCCGCCGGGTGAAAGCGCATCCGCCAGGCCAATGCGGCGAACGTTATCGAGCGCGGAATACGCCAGTCGGAGCTCCCCTGCGGTATTCACGGGAATTTCGTAAGCGCCGACCTTGATGGTGTTCAGGCCATTGATGTCGGCCTTGGTCACACTGGTATTTGCGCCAACCGCCACTCGCAACAGCTCGGGTCCCAGCGCCAGAAATAACTCGCCATGGGCCTGAAGCATCAGTGGGATCTGACGGACCAGTCCATCGTCATCGGGTGAGATGGACACGTGCCCAATGCCCGATGCCCGCTCACTAAAAGCAGGCAGTGGGCCCGCTGTGCCCTGGTGATCGAACAAGCTGGGGCGATCTCCGATATGAGCCCAGGCGCTTTTCGAAGCGTATTGCCCCTGCATTTCCTCAACCGCGGCCAGGGCCAACACCGTGGGCGTTTGCGCGAGTACGTCGGCAAAAAACTCATCCCAATCGAGATACCCATAGTCGTTGGCCAGCGCCTGGGTTTGATCGCCCAGCTTGTTGGCCAGCAGGCTGGGGCTGGTCCGGTCCGGTTCAGCTTGAATGATATCCAGCGCAACGGCGGTGGCGCCGCGCTCATACAAACCAATCAGAGCTTCGGCTAAATCTGTCCGGGGCCAAGGCCACTGGCCGTAGACGTCTAGTGATTTCTCGTCGATTTCGACAAACCATACCGGCGTCTTTGGCTCAGGCATGGGGATGGGGGAATTGACCTGGTAGCTGTCTTCAACGGCGTAAGACAGCTTTTTGAACCCGCCACTCGGATCCCAGATCAATAGCCCAAACACCACAAGTGCGGCGGCGAAATGGGCAATCAGTGATCGGCTGGGCACTTAGCGGATAACCGGCAAGGGGCCCGGTCGCTTAAATTTCATTTTGCCGTCAGGCAGCGTCCAGTGGGGTTCGCGGCCGACCGAGCGTTCTAACATGGCCAGCTCGTCGTCGTAGTGCATGGCCGGCGCACCGTAGTTGGAGCGAGAAATGGTCCCCTCGCTGAAGATGCGCGCTTGGTGGTAATTGGTTTCGACTCGATCTGTCAGGCCTTGGTATTGATAGTCCACAGCGCCGTAACAAACGCAAAAATACGTCTGGCCGTGCATCCGATGCGAATAAACAGCGGTGCCTCGCACGCCCGCGGTTACGCCATGGTTTTTGATGGTGCGTTCCTGTCCGTCGGGGCGGAATACCGATAAAACTCGGCCGGCTTCCAGTACCAATTCTTTGATGCCGCCGCCACCCTCGGTCAGTTCAAGCTCTGCGCCGGCTTGGGCCAGCATGGCGTCGTGGCCTACCTTTATTAGGGTGTCGTTCTCGGTCACGGAGATACGTAACTTCTTGGCCCCCAGGCTGCTGGCTTTTCCGGTTAACACCTGAATGCCCTCGGCAAGGGTGATCAGTGGAGTCATGGCGGTCGCGCCAGCCAGCGCGAGCAGGCTGCGTCGTGAGCATTGGCAAGTCATGTTCATTCCTCGTGCTTTGTGGCTAGGAGTGTAGCCAAGCCGAACTCGGCTATGAAGCCCTGTGTTTGAGTTCGGATTTGTTCGGCCAATTCATAAAGATAAACGAGGTGCGGTGTCCACTGGTTCCTGGGTATTCGGTTTAAGGCCTCCAGCCAGGCTTGCGCGGTCGGCAGGGCCTTGTCTGGCATACGATTAGTGAATGTTTGGATGCGCCAGCCGGCGTTGTGAAAGAGGGCTTGCAGGTCCTGCTCGCTTCGGAAGTTCATCTGCCACAGGGGGTGGATGAATGAGTCCGAGCGACTGTAATGACAAACGGCAATAATGCGATCTACCCGTGGGTGAAGGTGGCTCAGCAAGTCGCCTGCGTGTTGGATATGTGACAGGGATTCCATCATCAGTGCGGTATTGGCGGCGGGCAGGTCTGGCTGATTCAAGTCTTGAACCCACACCTCGCGCTCTGGCTGGCGCGCCTGGATAAAGCGCTTTTGAGCCTCTGAATGAGTGACGCAGGTGACCTGATGTCCCGCCTGTGCAATTAACCCGGCCGGGCCTCCAAAGCCGCAGCCTAGGTCTAAGATGTCGCCAGACAGGAACGGTAGGATTTCGCTGACTGAGTTGTCGAATAGGTTGTCAGGCCCCGGAGCACCGAAGTGATAATGCCAGTGACAGGGCGCAAGCAAAGTCTCCCACTGCTCAATAGGAGTGCCGTCGTATAGATCCTGTGCGTCGAGTGAACTCATGTGAGCAGTATGCCAGTAGGTGAAGTGAAAAATGAGGAGGTGTCGTGAATACGTCCTTTTAGGTCTAATCTGATTGCCAGAGGAGGCCTTATGGCAATTAACGTAAAGCTGTCCGAAGCCTTGGTGGAAAATGCTAAGCGTTACGGCAATATCGAGCACCGCTCAGTTCCTAAGCAAATCGAATACTGGTCACAGATTGGAAAGATTGCGGCAGAAAACCCTGACCTGCCGTTTAGTGTGATTCGCGAGATATTGATTGCGGACCAAGAGGAGCCGGTAGGCGAGTACACATTCGATTGATGCGCCTGCTTGTTACACCAACGTTCCAGCGAATGGTGAAAAAACTCAATCACCAGCAAAAATCACTGCTTGATGGGGCGGTGCGAGACATTGCCGCTACTCCCGCAA
>JAAXJV010000017.1 GCA_012269655.1 Pseudomonadales bacterium | reverse complement strand
TGCTAACCGAATACCGTCCAGACGATACCGACGAAGAACTGGAAATTCGTCTGCGGTTCCCACCCGAGCAGCGCAGCCTGGATGAGTTGAGTCGGTTGCGGATTCCTACGGCGCTGGGATCGGTCCCCGCCAGTAACTTTATCCAAATCAAACCACAACAAAAGACTGGCAACATCGAGCGGGTCGACAGTACTCGTGTGTTGACCATTCAAGCCGGGGTCGAAGAGGGTCTGTTGGCGGACGATGTGATTGGGCAATTAAAAGAACTGATTGCTCAATCCAGTTTCCCGGCTGGTGTCGAAGTGAATTTCAAAGGTCAGGACGCCGATCAACAAGAAGCCATGAGCTTTCTGGGTGGTGCATTTGTTACTGCATTGTTCTTGATGACCTTGATTCTGGTGACCCAGTTCAACAGTTTCTATCAGGCGGGCCTGGTGATGAGTGCGATCGTCTTCTCGACGGCCGGTGTGTTCTTGGGGTTGATGGTCACGGCCCAGCCTTTTGGCATCGTGATGTGCGGTATTGGCGTGATCTCGTTAGCTGGCATTGTGGTCAATAACAACATTGTGCTGATTGACACCTTCAACGGCATGCGCAAGCAAGGCGTGGCGCCCATGGAGGCGATTCTGCGCACTTCAGTTCAACGCGCACGGCCTGTGTTACTCACTTCAATCACCACTATCTTAGGCCTGATGCCAATGGTATTTGCGTTGACGATTAAGATTTTTGAGATGGAGGTCTTGGTCGGTGCGCCGTCGAGCCAATGGTGGACTCAGTTATCCAGCACCATTGCTGGGGGTATGGCCTTTGCGACGCTGCTCACGCTCTTTTTGACCCCCTGTTTGCTGATGTTGCGGGAAAACCTGCGGCGTAATAAGGCCCCTGAAGGCGTGACCTTAAGTGCTGGGGTCAAAGTCTAAAATTTGATCAAGGTAGCGATCAAAGCCGACAAAGCTGTGATCGCCACCCGGTTCAATGGTGTGACGCGCATTAGGCAACAGTTCGATGGCTTGCTGCGCGTCTAGCACCTCATCTCCTAGCTGGGTTAGCAACCACAGCCGCGCCTGATCATCATCGGTTAAGTCATATTCGATCAGTGCATTGCAGTGGGCCAGCTTCCATTCAAAGGCCGTTTGATCAAAATAGTGTGTGGCCTGGCCGATGGCTTCTTGTAGCCGATCGTATGGGCGCAGAGCAGGGTTAATCAGTACAGCAGGGCGCCGATAACGGTGCGCTAAGTAACGAGCGTAATAGCCCCCTAAGCTGCTGCCGACGAGAACCTTGGGTTGTGTTTGCTCAACCCAGTCGCACAGGGTTTGCACGGCCAATTGCGGCGCGTCAGGGAGATTCGGGCATATGACAGAAATGCCGCGTTGACGTCCGCGCTGAATCAGTGCTTGCGCCTTGTAGGAGTGGGCTGAGCTGCCAAAGCCATGAATGTATAAAAGCATGCCGCAAGCATCGCACTGAACCGGTGGTTCTGGTAGTTTTGCGGGCAAATTTATCGAGGAATCTTTTTTGGATTGGTCTGAACTGTTGGCGGCGTACCAGGACCGTCGATTCGATACTGTGTTGGCACAACTCCCCCAGCCGAAAACCGCGGCAGAATTCTGGCTAAAGGGCGAAGCGCTGCGAGGAGAAAGCCGATTTGAAGAAGCCGAAAGCGCCCAGCGCAATGCCTTAGAGCAGGACCCCAATCATGCCCAATCCTTGTTGGCGCTGGGTGTGACGCTCACCGCACAGGGCAAATACGATGAGGCGGTTGAACATTTTGACGCGGTGCTCAATCGAAACCCAGGATTTGAATCTGCCTTAAGCGCCCGTGCACATTCTCTGCAGTCTAAAGGCGACTTTGAAGCAGCCATAGAGGCCTACCACGGTGCGTTGGACGTTCACTTCGAGCGTGTGGCGACCCGAATCATCGAGGGTCAAGGCATTACGCATGATGACCCAGACCTATTTAAGCACGTCATGTTTAATGAGCTTAAACGCAAGCCCTTTACCGCGGTCGTCTACAACTCGATTGGCCTTTGTTATCTGAATCTTGGCGAAAAAGACGGCGCCCGGGAATACTTCAAAGAGTCGATTCGTCACACCCCCAATGATTTCGGATTTCCGGATCCAGCCGAAAACTTAGAGCTCCTTAATCCGCTGAAACCGCCGATCCCCGACGATACCCGGGAGACGTTCAAGCAAAAATTTGACATCGACCTTCCGATATTTGGCGGCACCGGTACGCGTCAAGATCCCGTTGTACTGGTGTTTGAGCCGGCTGGGGCGGAATACGAATTGGTCAGTTATGAACACGAATTTGTTCGCTGCATTGGCAAAGGGCTCGACTTTAAAGTCTTAAACTTAGTGAGCAGTGATTTGCTGACACTGGACGGCCGAGTTTTAGATCGAGTTCGTTTCGAAATTGAAGAGGTCCAAGGGGTCGAAATTAAGCGTTTGATCCGCACTTGGTGGTTTGATATTACGGCGCCTTGGCACAAAGACGAGCGATACAATCCTATCGTCGAATAAACAAGAGACTAGCGCTTTGCATTCGGATGCATTAGGGTTCAAAAAACATAAATAAAAAGGACCCCAAGCGCGATGTCGCAACGCTTAACGACCCACAAGCGAGTTCTCCACGCAGGCTTTGCTGAACTAGCCAGCGCCGACGCTGATCAAATGGGCGCTGTATTAGGCGCGTTGTATCATCCTGACGCCGAATTTCGGGGTTCTCATCCGATCAATGAGCTAGACGGCATCCCGGCGATGCTCGAAAAGGTTTGGCTGCCCCTAAAACACGCACTGCCTGACATGGAACGTCGAGACGATATTTTTGTCGCTGGCGAGTTCGAGAATCAGGACATGGTCTGCGCTCTGGGTCACTTGACCGGTACTTTCGTTAACCCCTGGCTCGATATCCCGCCGACCGGCAAAACGGTCACCATCCGTTATGGCGAAGTCAACATCATGAAAGGCGACAAGATTATCCAGACAACGATGTTGCTGGATGTCCTAGATGTCATTCGTCAAAGCGGTTATTGGCCGCTGCCGCCTTCAATGGGACAAGAGATGCGCTGGCTGCCTCCCTTTACCAATGACGGCGTACGGCTGAATTCAACAGACCCCGAAGGCGGCGCTGAAGCCCTCAAATTCATGCGAGAAATGCAGGTGATTTTGGGTCAGTACAACGAACCGCACCACAACACTCGGCAAGGCTTGGCAGAAATGCCGCAAAAAGACTACTGGCATGAGAAATTTATGTGGTACGGGCCCTGCGGAATCGGCACGACCCGTGGCATTGAAGGGTTCATTGACGGGCATCAGTTGCCGTTTAGGATCGCATTCCCCAATCGCACGGGAGGGCATCATTACGTTCGTGTGGGTGACGGCCCGTATACCGTAACAGGCGGTTGGCCCGGTAGCGTAAAAGCCTTTCACACAGGCGGCGGGTTCCTAGGCACGTCGCCGACGGGTCGTGAAGTCACCATGCGGGTGATGGATTTTTATTTAGAACACGAAGGTAAACTTCGTGAGAATTGGGTTCCCATCGACATCCTAGATTTATTGATGCAGATGGACATCGATTTGTTGGCGCGTATGCGACAGCAACATCCAGTTGGCTAAGGGCTTGCACCTTATCCCACTGGGTTTGGTACGGTTCTGGTGTGGTACGCCACAGAACGAAGAAAAAAACGTCTGTTGGAGGACGAGAATAATGACAACAATGAAGAAGGCCGTTCTGGCTTCAGCACTGGCCGCGGCCAGCGCATCTGCTTTCGCAGCCGACTGTGGATTCAGCGAAGGTCGTGTGAACATCGTAGGTAACGAATTCCCTGCGATTCAGTCTGTAGGTAAGGCTGCTCAAGCCTGTGCTAACGGTAGTGCGACTGTTGAAACTAACCTCACTAAAGATCACCAATCGCTGAACGTTGCTGGTATGACGGGTAATCCCGCTGAATACACCAGTGCGATTGTTGCTAACTCGTCCATCGTTGCGCTGATGAACAACGACGTGATCCGTCCGCTGGACGACTTAATTGCTTCACACGGTCAAGACATCCCCAAGAAGCAGTTGATCACCATTGATGGTAAAGTCATGGCGGTCGCATTCATGGCGAACGCTCAGCACCTGGTTTACCGTCAGGACATCCTGGAGCAGGCCGGTCTGGAACCGCCTACGACTTACGAAGAAATGCTAAGCGGCGCTGAGAAGATCCGTAGCATGGGTATCCTGGAATATCCTCTGGGCGGTGCGTATGCAGCCGGCTGGAACCTGGCGCAGGAATTCACCAATATGTATCTGGGCCACGGTGGTGACTTCTACGAGTCTGGCACAGCAAACGTTGCGATTAACAACGACAAGGGTGTCGCCACGCTGGAAATGTTGAAAGCATTGAGCGGCTACATGAACCCTGACTTCCTGACGCATGATTCGAACTTGACCAGCGACGAATGGTACGCGGGCAACGTTGCGATGATGAACATGTGGGGTTCACGTACAGGCAACCTGATGAAGCCTGAGTCAAGCGCGCCTGAAGTGCACACCAACACTAAAGTCGGTGGCCCGATGACGGTGGCTGGCGGTAACACGCCTGCGTCTACCCTGTGGTGGGATGGCTGGACTGTGGCTAAGAACGTGAGTGACGCGGACGCGAAGGCGACTTTCCTCGCACTGAAGAAGGCCACTAGCCCCTCATTGCTGAACGACAGCAACATGGGTGAAGCGGTTTGGATGATCGATGGCTACAAGCCTGCTCCGGTCAACGAAGGTGTATTTGCGGCAATTTCTGCTGGCACCACACCTTATCCCATGCTGCCTTACCACGGTTTGCTGCACACTGCACTGGGCGACAACATTGCCGACTTCCTGACCGGCAAAGAAAGCGCACAGCAGACTCTGTCTGACGTAGAAGCGGCATACACAGCCGCTGCAAAAGAGAAGGGCTTCCTGTAATCGCAGGACCTTTCTAGGTGCTTGGAGGCCTTCGGGCCTCCAGGTTCTTGCTAGGATTAACGAAGATTCCCCATGAAACATCGGTCTTTTTTCTGGTTCATGCTGCCCTCGGCGCTGGCCATGTTGGTGTTTATCGCCGCACCCATCGTGTCGGTGGTGATTCAGTCGGTTTACGCTCCACATGAACAGGTCATCAAAGTCGTTGAAAGCTGCAGCATCTTTGGGTGTACCGAATCCACCACGGTAGACCAGGAGGCGACTCGTGCCTTGCGCGACGCCGAACCGCTAGGGCGATTTGTTGGCAATCAGATCTATACGGATCGAAATCACTTGGCGACCGAAGAAATCGCGGTGGCTTTGAGTGAAGCGGAATCCTTTGGCGAATTTTTTGATAAGGCGACGAACTTACCGTTCTACAACGCCTTGTCATTCACGCTGACTTACACTGCGGTCGTCACCCCGATGGCGATCATCATCGGTTTCTTTATCGCATTGGGCGTCAACAACCTGCCCAAAATTCTGCGTGGGCCTTCGATCTTTTTCTCGCTGCTGCCCATGATCGTGACACCCTTGGTGGGTGCCTTGATCCTGTTTTGGATGATCGACTCTCGAGGCGTGTTGGGGGTAGGGCTACAAAACCTGCTCGATGATCCGACCTTATCGCTAAAAGCCTCGACGCCCATGATGTGGGTCACCTTAATCGTTTATGGCATCTGGTCGAGTTGTCCCTTTGCCTTTGTCGTGTATTACGCCGGGTTACAGACCGTGCCACAGGATTCTATCGAATCTGCAAAACTGGATGGTGCGAGCCGCTGGCAGCAAATTTGGCACATTGTGATTCCTCACTTAGTGCCACTGACGACCTTTATGGCGTTGATTAAAATTATGGATAACTTCCGGGTGTTCGAACCCATCGTATCCTTTAACGCGCAGGCGCACGCTCAATCGCTTTCTAGCTTTATTTACAGTGATTTAGGTGGCGAAACTCAATTGCTTTCGAGTGCTGCAGCGACCTCGGTTTTGACCATTATTGGGGTTGTTATTTTGTTGAGCCCGGTGCTGGTTCGCACCTATCGTGATTACGGGAATAAACGCTAATGAGTACGCAAGTTGGGCGCCAGCCGCTTTACCTGAAACTCCTGATCAATGGCTTCCTAATTACCTGGTTGGTCATGGCGGCGTTTCCTTTCCTGTGGACGGCCTGGGGCAGTTTTAAAATTGAGGCAGACTTTTTCAGCAAGGCGGACTGGACCAATGCCCTAACCGGGGTCATGACCATTCAGGAGCATGGCAGTGCGTTTACTGGTGATGGCTACTACGGTGCCTGGGTAACCGAAGAGTTCTGGCGCGCCGCTTTAAACACTCTGATCGTCGTAGTCTGCACTGTCTGTATCTCTCTGACTTTTGGTACCTTGGGTGGTTATGCCTTAGCCCGTAGCGCTTATCGCTATGCCTTCTGGGTATTGTTGATCGCGCTCGTGTTCCGGGCGATGCCGCCGATCACACTGGTATCCGGTTATCTGCTGCCATTTTTTGAATTGAACATGTGGGGTTATTTGCCTACCTCGATCATTGTTTTGGTGGCGATCAACCAGCCCTTTACGCTGTGGATGCTGACCAGTTTCTTTAAAAATATCCCTCAAGAGCTGGACGAATCG
>JAAXJV010000097.1 GCA_012269655.1 Pseudomonadales bacterium | reverse complement strand
GGCTTTGGCGCTGGCCTCGCTGAGGCAAAAAACCTCATCCGCTTGGACCTCGGCATCCTGCTCAATCCAGGCCGCCTGGTGATTAAGTGCCGAATCGGCTGGGAGGCGATGAAAACTCAACGCGGGATACGCCGCAATGACCGCATCCAAGTTTCGGTCAACGATCAGCTTCATGCCTGCGCCTCAATGCTGTCGACTCGTTGCAGGCCACGGGGCAACTGCCCGCCACGGCGGGCCCGGGTACCGGTATAGGCTTCCCAATCGGTCGGTTTCAACGTCATGGATCGCTTGCCAGCGGTGATGATCAAACTTTGATGGGCCTGCAAGAAAGTCACGGCAATCAGTTCCGCGCCGGGGGCCAACTTAATCAAACGATTGCCCTTGCCACGGCCCAGCTCTGGGAGTTCGGTAGCATCGAATACCAGCATGTATCCATCGCTGGTGACCGCAGCCACGAAGCCTTCGGCATCCGCACGCTCGGGTGCAAAGGGCGCCACACCCTCGGGCAAGGTGAAGAGCGTTTTACCGGCTTTTTGGCGACTCAGCAGATGCTCGTGACGGGTAAAGAATCCATAGCCTGCTTTGGACGCCAACAGCCAGCGTTGGTCGTTTTCTGCCAGGGCCAAGGCGACAAATTTTGCCCCCGCCGGTGGACTGACGCGACCGGTCAACGGCTCGCCCTGACCGCGGGCGCTGGGCAGTCCATGCGCTGGGATACTGTAGCTGCGGCCCGTTGTATCCAAAATGGCCAACTGCATGTTGGTCTTACCGATTGAGGCATGCTGGAAGTCGTCACCGGATTTGTAATTCAAACCGGCCGGGTCGATATCGTGACCTTTGGCCGCGCGAATCCAGCCTTGCTGAGACAGCACCGCCGTGATGGGCTCGGACGGCATCAAGTCCGATTCTTTCAGTGCACGGGCTTCGCTGCGCTCAACTATCGGGCAACGGCGCTCGTCGCCGTAGGTTTCCGCACAGGCCAGCAATTCTTTTTTCATCAACGTCGTCAGACGTCGCTCGCTGCCGAGCAGCGCTTCTAGCCGGCTTCGCTCATCGTCAAGCTCAGACTGTTCAGATTTGATCTTCATTTCTTCAAGCTTGGCCAAGTGCCTGAGCTTCAGATCCAAAATCGCATCGGCCTGGACCGTAGACAGACCAAACCGGTCCATCAAGGCCTGCTTGGGATCCTCCTCCTCGCGAATGATCTGGATCACCTCGTCGATATTGAGGAAGGCAATCATCAAGCCGTCTAACACATGCAAGCGATCCAGCACTTTGTCTAATCGATGCTGAAGACGTCGACGCGTGGTCGCGCGGCGCCACACGAGCCAATCGGATAGAATTTCGCGCAGCCCCATGACTCGAGGCCGGCCGTCCAAACCGATCAAGTTCAGGTTAACGCGATAACTGCGCTCGAGATCCGTGGTCGCAAACAGGTGATTCATCAGGGCTTCAGTGTCGACGCGATTTGAGCGCGGGACCAAAACCAGACGAATGGGCGTTTCATGGGCCGATTCATCGCGCAAGTCCACCAACATGGGCAGCTTTTTAGCGCGCATTTGGCTGGCGATCTGCTCAAGAATTTTCGCCGGCGAGGCCTGCCAAGGCAGGGTATCAATCACGATATCGCCGTCTTCCAAGTGCCATTTGGCGCGAGTGCGAATTGAGCCTCGGCCGCTTTGATAAATTGCTTGAATGTCTTTGGCCGGAGTAATGATTTCAGCCGGAGTCGGATAGTCGGGCCCGGGAATCAAGGTAAAGAGCTCGTCGTCTTCTAACTTGGGATTTTCCAACAGTGCCACAGCACCGTTGACCACCTCGGTCAGGTTATGCGGCGGCAAGTCCGTGGCCATGCCGACTGCAATACCGGTGCCGCCATTGAGCAATACCGACGGCACTTGAGCCGGCAGTAAGCAGGGCTCATTCAAACTGCCGTCAAAGTTGGGCTGCCAATCAACGGTACCCTGACCGATTTCTGAGAGAAGTGCTTTGGCGAAGGGCGACAGACGGGCTTCTGTGTAACGCATCGCGGCAAAGGATTTGGGATCATCGGGCGATCCCCAGTTACCCTGACCGTCCACCAAGGGGTAGCGGAAACTAAAGCTTTGCGCCATCAGCACCATGGCTTCGTAGCAAGCGCTGTCGCCGTGCGGGTGAAACTTACCCAGCACGTCACCCACGGTACGGGCCGATTTTTTATGCTTAGACTGAGCCGATAACCCCAACTCGCTCATGGCATAAATGATCCGCCGCTGGACCGGTTTGAGGCCGTCGGCGACATGCGGTAGAGCGCGATCCAGGATCACGTACATCGAGTAGTCGCGGTAGGCTTTTTCAGTGTAGGCGCGGAGCGTTTGCTGCTCGACGCCGGATGAATCAATGGTGATGCTCACAGTGCCCCCTTAGGTTGGGGTCAAGAATACTGTGAACTGAAGGCGCTGTCAGTCGCTCTGGCTGTTGGCCGTCTGGTTTTGTTCTTTTAGCAATCGCTGGTACTGACGTGCCAAGGCCTCGGTCACCGGATGGTTATCGCCATACCGGTCGGCTGCTTTGTCGTACATTTTTTTGACTGCGTCGATCTTACCCATGCTGTTACCTTAACCCTGATGCCCTAAGCGTAGCCAGTGTTTTGGGATTTGCGAGGTACAGGTGTACCTCGGTCGCGGTTATCCGGCTAAGGAAGGTCCGCGAGGTGCCCTGACGACTCCAGCCAGACTCTGCGATCCGAAGCACGTTTTTTCGACAACAACAAATCCATGCCCTGCACGGTGTCGTCCTGATCCTCGTCCACCAGTTGAATCAAGCGGCGGGTATCGCGATCCATGACGGTCTCGCGCAGCTGAAGTGGGTTCATCTCGCCCAACCCTTTAAACCGGGTAACGGAAACCTTGGCCGTGCGTTTTTCAGCTTTAATGCGGTCCATCACGCCCTGGCGCTCGTCCTCGTCCAAGGCATAGAAGACCTCTTTGCCCACATCGATGCGGTAAAGAGGCGGCATGGCGACATACACGTGACCGGCCTGCACTAACGCCGGGAAATGACGACAGAACAAGGCACACAGAAGCGTTGCGATATGCGCACCATCCGAGTCCGCGTCCGCCAAAATACAGACCTTGCCGTAGCGTAGACCTTCCAAGTTTTCACTGCCCGGATCCACGCCAATGGCGACCGCAATGTCATGCACCTCTTGGCTGGCCAAAATCTCGGAGCTATCGACTTCCCAGGTGTTAAGAATTTTACCTCTCAGCGGCATAACTGCCTGGAATTCACGGTCGCGGGCCTGCTTTGCACTGCCTCCGGCTGAATCACCCTCGACCAAGAACAGCTCACCGTTGAGTGCATCTGCCGCACTGCAATCCGCCAATTTGCCGGGCAGTGCCGGCCCTTGGGTAATCTTCTTACGAGCGACCTTTTTACGCGCTTTCAAACGAGATTGAGCTGCACTGATGGCCAGCTCTGCCAAGGCATCGCCCACCGCCGGGTTGGCATTTAGATAAAGGCTGAACGCATCTTTAACCACGCCACTGACAAAAGGGGCGCAGGATCGCGAACTTAATCGTTCTTTGGTTTGGCCGGCGAATTGCGGATCGCCCATTTTTACCGACAGGACATAACAGCAGCGATCCCAGAGATCCTCAGGCGCAAGCTTTAAGCCCTTAGGCAACAACGAGCGGAACTCACAGTACTCGCGAAGGGCCTCGGTTAAGCCCGTGCGTAGACCATTGACATGGGTACCACCCTGAGCGGTCGGCACCAAATTCACATAGGACTCTGCAACATAATCGCCGCCTTCAGGCAACCAGGACAGCGCCCAATCAACCGTTTCTTCTTCGCCCTCAAAACTGCCCACAAAGGGCGCTTCAGGTAGAATTTCTTGCTCGCCCAACGCGCGGGTCAGGTATTGTGCAAGTCCCGCCTCAAAACACCACACCTCGTTATCCTCGGCATTGGCGTCGTTTTTAAAATCGATGGTCAGGCCGGGGCACAGCACCGCCTTGGCTCGTAATAAATGCTTAAGCGCTTTGACTGCATATTTGGGCGTGTCGAAGAAGCTGGCATCCGGCCAAAAAGTCACTTGGGTCCCAGTATTCTTCTGACCCACTTTGCCGATCACGGTCAACGGCTCGGCCGCATCACCATTGGCAAAGGCCATGGCATGCACCTGCGCGTCTTTTTTGACCTCAACTTCGACCCGAGTCGACAGGGCGTTAACAACACTGACACCCACCCCGTGCAGACCGCCGGAGAATTTGTAATTTTCGCCCGAGAATTTACCGCCTGCGTGCAGACGGGTCAGGATCAACTCAATCCCCGGTACGCCATGCTCAGGATGAATATCCACCGGCATACCTCGACCGTTGTCGGCCACTCGCACGCCGCCGTCGGTCAGCAAAGTGATCTCGATTCGATCGCAGTGTCCGCCCATGGCTTCGTCTACCGAGTTGTCGACCACCTCTTGGATCAGGTGATTCGGGCGCTGCGTGTCGGTGTACATGCCGGGGCGACGTCGAACTGGTTCAAGGCCAGACAGGACTTCAATACTTTGGGCGTTATAATTACTCATGCGCGAGAGTATGCCGATCACAACTCCAGCCTGCCAGTGGTATGATAGTGCTTCGACTCAAAGGAATGCGCATGCGACCCACTCTAACTCTGAACCCCGGCAGCGATCGACGCCTGCGCGCGGGGCACCCTTGGATTTTTTCTAACGAAATTCGCTCCGTCGCCGAAAACAAGACACTCGAGCCTGGCACCCTGTGCAATTTACAGACCGAGAAGGGCGAGCTTCTGGGGGTGGGTAGCTATAACCGCCACGCCTTGATCGCATTTCGTTTATTTGACCGTAACGCCGAGGTCAAAATTGACGCCGACTGGTTTGAGGCACGTCTGGCGCGAGCCATGGAAACCCGCGAATGCGTTTATCCCGGCGGATTTTATCGCTGGGCCCATTCCGAATCCGATGGCCTGCCGGGGCTCATCATGGATCGCTACGGCGATGCGATCAGTGTGCAACTCAACACCGCCGGCATGGACAAACTGCGCGAGCCCTTATTCGAGGCGATGGATCGACTGGCCGACGTCAATACGCTGGTTTTGCGCGGTGACACGCCGCAGCGAGAACACGAAGGCCTCGGCCTAGAGGTGGAAACCCTGCGCGGCGATGGCACTGAAATTGAACTGGTCGAGAACGGCCTGCCCTTTGTGACCACCCTCACCCAAGGCCAAAAGACGGGATGGTTCTATGACCAGCGTGACAGCCGTGCGCTGTTGGCCAGCCTGGTCAGTCAGTTTGAAGAGCCCAAGGTGTTCGATGGGTACTGCTATGCCGGCGGCTTTGCCATTGCCATGGCCACCCAAGGGGCTCAAGTGACGGCGGTCGATCGCAGCGGACCGGCACTGGAGTTGGCTCAGCAAAGCGCCGCCATGAACGAAGTCGAGTTGAATTGCATCAAGGCCGATGTATTTAACGTGCTCGAACGCGCCGCTCAAAACAAAGAGGCTTACGATCTGGTCAATCTAGATCCGCCCGCTTTTGCCAAATCCAAAAAGTCGTTGCGCCAAGGTCTGCGCGGCTACCGCAAGTTGACTCGCATGGGCGCTGATATCACGGGGCCGGGCGGCTTTTTAGTGGTGCATTCCTGCAGTCATCACGTGGATTTAAATGCACTCACCGAGCAAATCGCCCGAGGCGTAGCCGATGCCGGCCGCACGGCGCAGGTGTTATTTACGCTCGGCGCTGCGGCCGACCATCCCGGCATGCCACAATTACCTGAGAGCCAATACCTGAAAGGGTTGGTGATGCGCTTAGATTAAGTCGCGGTAATGTTCGCGAAGTTTTGCACCCGAGTCCGGTTGCAGAGCTTCGACGAATTCGACGTGACGTCGAAGCGATTCAATATCACCCAAAGCGCGGTAGACCTCGGCCAAGGTGCCCCAGACCAAGGGGCCCTGCCAGCGATTTTGCACGTCCTCAACTGCCGGTCGGATGTCTTCTAGCCAGGCTTGATTGCCCGAGCTGACCGCTCCTCGAGTTAAAGTCAGCATCCAAAAGTCCATGGCCTCGGTCCCGAGGATGAAGTGATTCACCTCTGGGTCTTCAAGTCGCCGCTGCACTTCCTCGGCAAAGGACAATGGCGCCCGCATGCCACGGGTCCAGTTTTGATAACTCAGCCAGCCGGTATGAACGACTACCACAAAGGCGATCGTGCCCAGCGTCGCGATCACACCCGGCCAAATTGGCTTTAACGCCATTTCACGCTCGGGGATCAAGTCCCGGCGCATGGTACTGACAATGATCATGCCGGCCAGCAACCAGTGAACCCCAGAGGTGTGCAGCGGAAATTCCGTTTGGCTGTGGAGCAGCATGGGACCCAGTGCCGCCATGAATAAGAAAGCGGCCGGATTCTTCCAAATCCCCAGAAACCAAATGCTGATGACCCAGGGCAGAATCACCATCACCAAACCGATGGCACCGGTTTCCACCCACCACAGCAGCGTTTCGTTGTGGGGGTGGTTGAGGTAGTTGATGTAGGTCAGGTTTTCACCGGCAAACCGCTGAGCCACAAATTCAGGATGGAAAGCTTCAGAAAACGCACCCAATCCATGACCCAACCAAGGTGCATCAAAACCGACAGCCCAAGAA
>JAAXJV010000085.1 GCA_012269655.1 Pseudomonadales bacterium | reverse complement strand
GCCAAGGGTCGCGATTATCGCTTGGCGGATTTACTGGCAGATGACGAGCTGGCCGAACGCTTAGAAGGGGGCGCCTTTGCCACCCTGTATCTGGCCCCCAAGGACTACCACCGTATCCATATGCCCTTCGATGGCACCCTCAAACGCATGATCCATGTACCCGGCGAGTTGTTCAGCGTGAATGACGCCACCGCGCGGGGCGTTCAGGGCGTCTTTGCGCGCAACGAACGGGTCGTGTGTGTCTTTGATACGGAATTTGGTGAGGTGGCCATGGTGTTGGTGGGGGCGATGATTGTCGCCAGTATTCGCACCGTTTGGCACGGAGAGGTCACCCCGGTGACTGGCGTGCAGCAATGGGACTATACACAAACCCAAAGCATTACACTCAAGCGCGGTGAGGAAATGGGCTCCTTTGCCTTGGGCAGCACCGTGATTCTATGCACCGAGCCAGAGAAATTGGTGTGGAACGATGGCGCCGACCAAGGCGACAGCATTTGTCTGGGCCAAGCCCTAGGCCGATGGCAATAAAAAAGGCGACCCGAGGGTCGCCTTTTTCGTTCTGAATCGGTAACGATTACTCGTCGCCGGCTTCCACGTTGATCACAACGTTTTGGCTAACTTCAGGGTGCAACTGCAAACGAACTTCGTGTTCGCCGACGTTGCGCAGGGGGCCTTCAGACAGAATGACTTCTGACTTTTCGATGGCCTGGCCTGCAGCGCTCATCGCTTCAGCGATGTCGCGGCTACCGATAGAGCCGAACAGCTTGCCTTCGTCACCGGCTTTCGCAGTGATGGTCAGGCTGAAGCCTTCCAAAGCCTGAGCACGACCATTGGCCTGATCCAGAGCTTCTTGAGCTTTCTTTTCCAGTTCAGCACGGCGAGCTTCAAACTCAGCCAGGTTGTCTGCAGTTGCAGGAACTGCTTTGGCCTGAGGGAACAAGAAGTTACGCGCGTAACCGGCCTTAACGGTGACCTTGTCACCCAATGCGCCGAGCTTGCCGACGTTATCTAACAGAATGACTTCCATTTAGGATTCCTCGTTACTGCCACCAGCAGGGAGTTTGCGGAAGTTCATAAAACTGTCCGCGACCGCCACAACCAATAGCAAGGGTACTACAAAGCTTAAGAACACCATGCCCAAGACATAAGGCGCTACGTGTGCTGGCGTTGGGGCCTGAGCCCGAACCAGCAAGCCATGAATCATCGACAAACCGGCGATGATTAACGGCAGCAAGAAAATCGGCACAAAACGCCCCGCCTCGGCTCCCAGTGCGCCCCCGGCTACCACAATGGCCACCAGTGCCATCGCAAACATCGGGTTCAGACGGATGGCCAAGATTTCTTGGGCAAATCCGCCGGGATGCCAAATACGGGATTGATACCAGCGAGCCACTAACAGCGCTAACAATGTCCAACCTAGGGTGGCCATTGAAAGACTGCCCACAATCAAGTGGGTCAGCGCAGCATCGAGCTGCGCAGGTGGCATTTGAGCAACCAACTCAGCCGCAAAGCCGGTGACCGCTTCGCGGGTGATCTCTACCAACTGACCCAGATAGGGTGAAAAAGCAGCCTGAATCGCAAAGGTGGCCAACGCCCCCAACACGACCAGCACCTGCAACACCCGAGACCAATCGGCATTTGCCCGTAACACCTGGACCAATACCAATAACGCAACACCACCAATCAAACTGGTCGCATCGCCTTGCCACGCCAAAATAATGCCTGGCGCAATAATGCCTGCTAGCGCCCACTGGGCCTGCAACACCCCACGCCGAAGCGACCAGGTGGCTGCAATTCCAGCACCAAGAAACGACATCACCGGCAAAAAGCCGAGTGCAAAGCCCAGCAATGCTGCGCGTTGTTCACTGTGTCGTACTTGAGCTAGCAACATAGGGTTCTTAACTAGCTATCAATGGTTGTGAGCGTCTGAGTAAGGCAGCAGAGCCAAGAAACGCGCGCGCTTTACCGCACGAGCCAATTGACGCTGATACTTCGCACGAGTGCCGGTGATGCGGCTAGGTACGATTTTGCCAGTCTCGGTGATGTAGGCCTTCAGAGTTTCGATGTCTTTGTAATCGATCTCTTTGATGCCTTCTTCCGTGAACTTGCAGAACTTACGGCGACGGAAAAAACGTGACATATCTAGTCTCCTTATTCGCTGTCGGTAGCTTCTTCAGCAGCAGCTTCTTGAGCCGGTGCTTCAGGGGTTTCTTCTGCAGCCACAGGACGAGATTCACGACGTTCAGCACGGCTTTCAGCGGCTTTGATCGGGCTCTGTTCAGTAACGGCTTCTTTGGTCTTCAGAATCATGTGACGCAGGATGGCGTCGTTGAAACGGAAGGTTGTGGCCAGCTCGTCCATCACTTCGTTAGACGCTTCAACGTTTAACAGGATGTAGTGAGCTTTGTGGATATCGTCGATCGCGTAAGCCATCTGACGACGACCCCAATCTTCTTGACGATGGATTTTGCCACCGGCTTCGGTGACAGAGTTTGTGTAACGCTCAACCATGGCCGGAACTTGTTCCGACTGATCAGGATGAAACATCAACACGATTTCATAGTGTCGCATTTCGCGTCTCCCTATGGGTTTAAGTCTGGCATCACCATGTGCTCAGACAAGGAGTGGTTTATCCCCCTGACTTCTCAGGGGCGCGCGAGTATACAGTGTTTGAGGGGGCTAGAACAAGCTCACCTGGGACAGCTCATCCGCCTCAGCAGCCAGCATCCAAATGCGATCGAGTCCCAGTGCAATACCCGAGCACTCCGGCAACTCCACCAGGCTGGTCAATAGGGCTTCATCAATCGGAACCTGAGGCGAGCCTTCCAAAGCACGCTGGGCCAGATCGGCCTCAAATCGAGCACGCTGTTCATCTGGGTCGGTCAACTCCCAATAACCATTGCCCAGCTCAACGCCGCGATAAAAAAGCTCAAACCGGTCTGCGCAGGCCTGGCCTTGATGCTCCAGATGACGGGCAAGCGCCGCCTGCTCTGCCGGGTAATGCGTCAAAAAACAGGGCGCCTGATGACCTAGCTGTGGCTCAACACAACAGGCACACAACCATTGCAGGGCACCGGTTCGCGAAATCTCGCCGGTGTAATTGAGTTGCTGACGCAGGGTCTCAAATACCACAGCATCGGCGGCTTCAAAAGGACACCAACCCAGCTCGCGAATAAACGCATCTCGATAGCTGATTTGTGTAGCGCTGGGGCAATCCAGCAACGTCTGCATCAACTGGCTGACTTCATCGCGCAATTGCGCACCCGTGAACCCCACACGGTAATACTCGAGCAGAGTAAATTCCGTGCGATGTCGGGGACCGACTTCGTCGATTCGCCACGCGGGCGTGATGGTGAAAATGTCGCCACTGCCTTGAGCGAGCAGGCGCTTCATGGCGTATTCCGGCGAGCTTTGCAGATAACCCAAATGCGCGCCATCGGGCCCTATTGCCCGCGGCACCTCAATATAGGGATCCGTGACCGGCGCCGGCATCACCGACGGCACCGTCACCTCGGTCACGTTTCGCGCATCAAAAAAGGCCCGTATTTGGGCCTTTGTGCGTGCCTGCAGCGCAATGCGCTCGGATAAATCCATCAAGCGCGGCTGATGTATTTACCTGTGCGGGTGTCAATCTTCAGGGTCTCGCCTTCTTCGATGAACAAAGGCACCTGAACGACTGCGCCCGACGCCATGGTCGCAGGCTTAGATCCGCCCTGCGCCGTATCGCCTTTCAGGCCCGGGTCCGTCTGAGCAACCAGCAAGTCGATGTGGTTGGGCGGCGTGATCGCGATCGGAGCCCCGTTAAATAGGGTGACCACATAGCTTTCTTGCTCTTTAAGCCACTTAACGGTGTCACCGACCGCCTTGGCATCCGCAGCATGCTGTTCGAAGCTGCCATCAGTGGCCATGAAGTGCCAAAACTCGCCATCGTTGTACAGATACTCCATATCAGTATCCATCACGTCTGCGCCCTCCAGGCTTTCACCTGACTTAAAGGTACGCTCCCAAACCCGACCGGTCATCAGGTTCTTCAGTTTGACGCGGTTGAACGCCTGACCCTTACCGGGCTTTACAAACTCGTTTTCAACGATGGAGCAAGGATCGCCCTCAAGCAGTACTTTGAGTCCTTGTTTGAATTCGTTCGTCGAATAATTAGCCATTTCGCAATCCTGCTGTGATTTTGGCGCACATTCTATCGCTTCCTGTGGCCTTGCGCACATATTGCAGAACTTTTACCTGCGACACTCTTTACCTGTGATGCAGTTACAAACGGTGGGGCATGAGTGATCAACCCGTCCATCTGGTGGCCATATCGGAAATTGAATCCGAGGCTCGGGTGTGGATGGGATTGTTGCGCGACAAAGAGCTGTCGCTGCGCTCGAAGTGGGTCAACGATTGCGAACAGGCCATCGGCCTGATCCAAGACCCCGGCGCTGATCTGGTGGTTTGCTCGGTGCCGCCGCACATGGATCTGGTTCGATTGTGTGAATCGCGCAATATCATCCTATTAATCTTTACCGACGCCACCGCGCATCAAGCAGCCAGCTGGTTAGGCAACGGCGCCACCAGCGTGATGCCACATGCCCAGATGGCAGCCATGGTGCCGCTTACACTCAGGGCCCTGAAACAACGTGAGCTCCTCACTCAGGCTCGCCGCAACACTGCCTTGAAAAGCGAACACGAGGCGCGCCTAAACTTGCTCCTAAAGCGCAGTTCCATGGCGCTGGCGTATCTCAGCGACACGCATTTCTTGTCGGTTTCAGACGGATGGGCGCACTGGCTGGGCGCCAGCACCGACAGTCTAGTCAATCAGCCCTGGATCGAAGCCTTGCCCGAGCAACTGCGGGGCGACTTTCAGGGACTGGTAACCCGGGCACAACTGGGGGACGGGGTTGAAGCCCAAATTGTGTACAACCAACTGCCACGGATTTTGCGCGTCGAGCCGGCCACACATGCAGGTCGCGAGTGCTTAATGGCGACCTTGACGGCCCCCAGCACCAAAGCCGCTGTCAGCGTGAATGACCGGGTGTCCGATGGCGGAATTCAGCGCACCATCGATGCGCTACAAAGCCGGCTCGAACAAGGCCAAGCGCAGTGTTTAGTGGTAGTCGAAGTTAAAAGCGTCGCGTCACTACGTCATGCTTTATCGCTAGTAGATTTCGCAGAATTGATGGGCCTGGTCCAAGCAAAAATGGCGCAACAGTTCGAGCAACCGCCAGAACCCATTAATGACCATACCTTTTTGGTGAGTGTTGCCAGCGAACCGGCCTCAGCTCAAACGCAGGGTCAGCAGTTAATTCAGTCCCTCCAAGCCGCCCCGCTGGCGCAATCCCTGCCCATGGTCGAGGCGGCACTCGCGGTGACCGAAATTCAGCCAGAAGATCAGGATGTCACGGCCATCCTTCAACAGAGTTACGATCTAGCCGGCCGACTTAATCCCGGGGAAATCGAAGTTCAGTCAAGCGGGGCGATCCCGGCCGGTGCTCCGGATCCTATCGAAACACTGGAGGAGGCGCTGAAGGCCGATCGGTGCGAATTGCTGTTTCAGCCGCTGGTCGCGCTGTCTGCAATCGAAGGCGAATATTACGAGGTTTTGACCCAGCTTAAGGATGCTGATGGGCAAGCGATCCGCGCAAGAGATTTCATCCGCGACGCAGGCCGTGTCGATTTGGGCCAACTATTGGATGAGCAGGTGGTGCAACGAAGCCTAGAGGCCCTGGCCCGTCATCAGCAAGACTTTCCCGCCACACGCCTGATGATCAATCTCACGTTAGCCAGTTTGCAACGCGAGGATCTGATCGACTGGGTGGAACAGCTAACCCCCTCGATTGATCCCAAGCACGCGGTGGTATGGCAAGTCAGGGAAACCGACGTAGCGTTGGATAGCGAGCAGGCCGCCGAGCATATCAAAGCTCTACAAAACCTCGGCTATCAGGTCTGTTGTGCACAGTTCGGCAATCTTCCCAAGCCGGCCGAGTTAATCGAAAAATGCGGTTTTGACTGGGTCAAGCTCGACCCCTCCTTTGTCGCCGAATTAAAGCATCGAACCGACCAACAAACCGAGCTAATAGAGCTATGCGAGCAGATTCGAGAAACCGGCACCCATATTATTGTGCCGATGATTGAGGACGGATCTGCCATGGCCGCGCTTTACCAAGCCAAGGCAGATTTAATGCAAGGGAACTACCTACAGCCCCCAGCGCCAGAAATGTGCTTTGAGTTTGCTACTGAAATCTAAGCGAGCGCCTGACTCCAGCGAACCAACCAAACCAAGGCCGACAAATCGAGGTTCCGAACCGCCAAAGGCGCCGCTTCTTGGACCTTGGGTTTGGCATGGTAGGCCACCCCCTTGTCTGCCAGCGCGATCATTTTCAAGTCGTTCGCGCCGTCGCCGGTAGCCATAATCTGCGAACGATCCAAACCCAACGACTGGGCGACATCACTCAAGATTTCAGCCTTACGTGTCGCGTCCAGAATCTGACTATGCACCTCACCGGTCAACACACCCTCTTGCTGCTCCAGCGGGTTGGCGTGGAATTCATCCATGCCCAACTGGCCCGCGACCTTTTTAGCAAAGAAGGTAAATCCTCCGCTGACCAGCACCGTTCGAGCTTCGGCGTCTCGAAGTTCTGCCATCAATGCCGGCGCGCCAGGCATGAGCGTTAGACGGTCCGCGATCTGATCCAATACCGA
>JAAXJV010000189.1 GCA_012269655.1 Pseudomonadales bacterium | reverse complement strand
CACTCAGTTCGATCACCCAGTCCGGCGCTGTTGAAATGGTTAAGGCTTTATCCCGACGGGGTGATGGAGCTACCCATTGATCCAACCACAGGTGGTTAGCCGGCGCACTTGGCAAACGAACCTGTCGGCAACGACTCAAAATGGTGCTAGGCAACCGACCCGGCAAATGACTGCCCAGAATGAAGTGTGTCCCGGCTGGCGGCTCTTCCAGTACTTTCAACAGTGAATTGGCAGCACCTTGCGTTAAACGCTCGGCTTCGGGCATGTATATGATACGTCGCCCACCTTGGTGCGTCGTCGTAGCCACCTGTTCGATGACCGGTCTAATCGTATCGATTTTATGCGCCCAGGCCGCGCCCTCGGGTTGCAACTCAATCACATCCGGATGGTTCTGTTGACCCGCTTCTAGCTCAGTGTTCTGTGCAAGCCATCGACAACTTTGGCACGCTCCACAGGCCGATTGAGTCGCGCACATCAGATACTGGATCAAATGGCGCGCAAATCGATCACTGCCTTGGCCCGGTGCCGATACCAGCAAAATCGACTGAAACTGTCCAGATATAAGCGTGTCGAGTTGTTCTTGATGCCATGGATAGGCGCTCATGATAGTCCCTCGATCACACCAATAACCTGTTCTAACACCCGATCTGGCGATTGTGCGGCATCAACGACAAAATAACGATCAGGGAACCGCTCGGCACGACTCAAAAATGCCTGGCGCACGGCCTGATGAAACTGCAGCGTTTCTGCATCCAAACGGTCCAATCCCTCGGCACGATCACGAATTCGACTCTGGCCTTCAAGCGGGTCTAGATCCAATACAACGACCAGATCGGGTCGAAGATCGCCTTGAACGAACTGCTCTAACAGCTCGACTTTTTCCGCGCCCAAGCCCCGAGCTACACCCTGATAGGCGTAGGACGAATCGGTAAAGCGGTCGCTGATCACCAACTGGCCTTGATTTAGAGCGGGCCGAATCCGTTGGGCAAGGTGCTGAGCACGGGCAGCGAACATGAGTAATAATTCGGTATCCGGCGCGACGGATTCTTGCCGTGGGCGCAAATTGCAGTCCCGTATTTCCTCGGCCATCGGTGTGCCACCTGGCTCTCGGGTAAATACGGCATCCTCAAAGTGATGCTTGAGGCCTTCCATCAAGGTGCCTTTGCCTACGCCCTCACCGCCCTCAATGACCACGAAACTCATTGAGCACTCCGGCGCTTACGCAAATACTGCTGAACATTGTTTTGATGACCCTGGTAAGTCTCGGCAAACCGATGTCCACCGTCTCCACTGGCGACAAAATACAGGAAGTCATGTTGCTCAGGCTGAGACGCAGCTTTGATCGACGCCGCTGATGGCATAGCGATTGGTGTAGGGGGCAAACGCTTAATGGTATAGGTGTTATATGGCGTAGGTTCACGCAGGTGTTTACGCGTGATGTTGCCGTCAAAATCCGGTAACAAACCGTAGATAACAGTGGGGTCTGTCTGCAGCTTCATGCCTCTTTTTAAGCGATTTTCAAACACCCCGGCAATGGTCTGGCGCTCAGATTCCACCGCGGTTTCTTTTTCGATGATGCTGGCCATGATCAAGGCTTCATTAGGCGAGCTTAATTGCGCGGTACTGCGCGACGCCCAACTCTGGTCTAGCACCTTCTGCAGTGCTTGATGCGCCCTGATTAGTACGTCGAGGTCTCGTTCACCCGGACTGAAACTGTAGGTATCCGGCAGAAATGCACCTTCCGGATAAGCCTCTGACTTCAAAACCTTTTCCCAGTCTTTAATATCTGCTGGCAAGGTCTGAGACAACCGGGTATCCGCGGCGAGCGCCTGTTGCAACTGCCAAAGATTCCATCCCGGAATAATGGTGAAAAAGTAATTCACCGATTTGCCTGCAACAGCCGAAACCAACAGAGCTTCAAGCGTGCCCTGAACCGGATAGGTGCCCGCCTTTAACGAAGTGTATTGGGGATACAAGCGGCTTAGTAGCCGAGGATCTGGAACGGTATCGATCCAACCCAATGACTCTAGGTCGCTTAACAAGGTACCTAAGCGTTTACCCGGCTCTACCGTGTAATGTTCTTGGTTAGTGGCTAGTGGCTGTCGCAATGCGTCTCGAGTCTGCTTCACAAAATGTGAAACAACACTCAAGAGCAAAACGCCCGCAGTGATGAGGACAGCGAGCGCGCGCATGGCTTAGATGCGTTTAAACAGCAACGAACCGTTGGTACCGCCAAAGCCAAAGCTGTTGCTGATGGCGTACTCAATGTTGTGCTCTTGCGGTGTATTGGGGACCAAATTCAAGCTGACCTCAGGCTCGGGATCTTGCAAGTTAATGGTCGGCGGGGCCACCTGGTCACGGATGGCCAATACGCTAAAGATGGCCTCAACCGCTCCCGCCGCGCCCAGCAAATGGCCGATCATGGATTTGGTCGAGCTCACCGCTGCATCTTTGCCATCTAACATACGGGTGATACCTCGGGCTTCGGCGACGTCTCCGCCGGGGGTAGAGGTACCGTGGGCGTTAACATAATCAATTTGGTTGCCGTTGACGCCGGCGTCACGCAGTGCGCCTTGCATGGCCGCCTCAGCACCTTCGCCCTGCTCTGGCGGCAGTGTCATGTGATAAGCATCATCGCTCATGCCAAAACCGACCAACTCGGCCAAGATATTTGCCCCACGGGCTTTGGCGTGTTCGTACTCCTCAAGCACCATGACTCCGGCACCATCGCCCAAGACGAATCCGTCACGGCCGGTATCCCACGGACGTGAGGCTGCCTGCGGATCTTCATTGCGAGTCGATAATGCTTTGCAGGCGTTAAAGCCTGAGATGCCCAGAGGAGTGCAAGCCTGTTCAGCCCCGCCTGCTAGCATGACATCGGCATCGCCATAGGCAATGGTCCGAGCTGCATACCCAATATTATGGGTGCCCGTCGTACAAGCGGTGGTAATCGCAATGTTTGGCCCTTTAAAACCCAATCGAATCGCGAGATTGCCCGAAATCATATTGATGATAGAACCCGGTACGAAAAAGGGTGAAACCCGGCGAACGCCTTTTTCTAACAGCTCGATATGATTTTTTTCAATCATGCCGAGGCCACCAATACCAGAACCTACCGCGACGCCGCAGCGGGTCATGTCCACGCGCTCTAGGTCCAAACCTGAGTCATCGATAGCCTGATGACCTGCCACGATGCCGTACTGGATGAAGGTGTCCATTTTCCGAGCATCTTTGCTGGTCAGGTAAGGTTCCAGTTCAAAGTCGGTGACTTCGCCGGCAAAGCGCGTCGTGTAGGTCGATGCGTCAAACCCTTGAATCGGTGCGATGCCACTTTCGCCCTTCAGCATGCGCTGCCAGGTGCCTTCGACACTGGCCGCAAGCGGGCTCAACATTCCCATTCCGGTAACCACGACTCTACGCTTGGACATTTTTCTTCCTTAAACCGCTAAAAAAAAGACCGCCCGTGACAAGTCAGGGGCGGTCCTGATGTTCGTACAGCTAATATAACTTAGCTGTTGGCGTTGATGTAGTCGACAGCCTGCTGAACGGTAGTGATGGTTTCGGCTTTCTCGTCCGGAATTTCGGTTTCGAATTCTTCTTCCAGAGCCATGACCAGTTCAACGGTGTCTAAAGAGTCGGCACCTAGGTCCTGCACAAAAGAAGATTCCGCATTCACTTCGTCTTCTTTGACGCCAAGTTGTTCACAAACGATTTTCTTGACGCGTTCTTCAATAGTGCTCATTGGATATTTTCTCCTAATAATATTCGTCCGTCGGGGACTAGTATCCCTGACCCACCCTTCCGGATGACGGCATTATCCACACCTTGTCAGAGAATTTCAAAATTTAGTTCATCAACATGCCGCCGTTGACAGGAATGGTTGCGCCTGTCACGTAAGCTCCTGATTCTCCAGCCAAAAATGAAACCGCATTGGCGATGTCTTCTGGTGCACCTAAGCGGCCCAGCGGAATTTGTTCGGCTAATTTGGCTTTTTGGTCGTCGCCTAACGCATCGGTCATATCTGTAGCGATAAACCCGGGTGCCACGGAATTGACCGTAATGTTGCGGCTTCCGACTTCGCGCGCCATGGCGCGGCTAAAGCCTTCAATGCCAGCCTTAGCGGCGGCATAGTTGGCTTGCCCTGCATTACCCATGCTACCAACTACGCTCGAAATATTAATGATGCGTCCCCAGCGCGCCTTAGTCATGCCTTTCAACACAGCTTTTGACAACCGGAAGATGCTCGATAAGTTGGTATCGATCACCGCATTCCAATCGTCGTCCTTCATGCGCATCATCAAAGTATCTCGAGTGATGCCGGCATTATTCACCAACACAGCGACCGGGCCGTACTGCTCGACCACCTGTGCCAAGGCCGCGTCGACACTGTCGGGTTCAGTCACGTTCATTGCCAAGCCCGCACCATTAATCCAAGCGTCGATATTGGCAGCGCCCGATTCGGTCGTCGCGGTACCGCACACCAAGTAACCGTCCGCCATTAATTGCTCTGCAATGGCCTTACCGATGCCACGACTTGCCCCAGTTACTAACGCAACTTTTTGCTCACTCATTGGTTAAGTCCTTGATTCAGTTGATCGAGGTCACCCAACCCTTGGGTCACCATCGTTTTATCGATTCGTTTAGCCAATCCAGCCAACACCGCACCCGGGCCACACTCGACGCTTTGTTCAAAGCCCTGTGACACCAGGTATTGAATCGTCTGAGTCCAACGGACCGGCGAGTAGGTCTGGGTCAACACCTGCGATTTCAGAACAGCAGGGTCTTGCTCGGGCTGGACACTGACGTTCTGAACGATTGGGCAAACAGGCTGCGAAAACTCCACATCCGCCAAGAACCCTTGAAGCTCTTCGGCAGCCGGCTTCATCAGCGCGCAGTGGAAAGGCGCCGATACTGGCAATGGCAAGGCTCGCTTGGCACCGGCTTCTTTGAGTAACGGAAGCGCTCGATCAACGGCGGTTTTCGAACCCGCAATCACGACTTGGCCTGGTGCGTTGAAGTTGACGGCTTCAATGACCTCGCCCTGAGCCGCCGCGTCACAGCAATCCATCACGGCCTGGTCTTCAAGACCAATGACAGCGGCCATAGCACCGGTTCCCTCAGGAACAGCACGCTGCATCGCTTGACCACGGAAACGTACCGCGCGCACCGCGTCTTCAAATTGCATCGCACCAGAACACGCCAACGCGGTGTATTCGCCCAGCGAATGACCGGCCATGATCTCTGGCTGCTGAGCATTGTTGTCCTGCCAAATGCGCCACAAAGCGACACCCGAGGTCAACAACAAAGGTTGCGTGTTGGCGGTTAGCGACATCGTGGATGCATCCGCGTTCTGCAACATAGCCCACAGATCGTCAGACAAGGCTTCAGAGGCTTGTTCGAAGGTGGCTTGAATTTGAGGGTAATGCTGGGCGATATCCAGCAACATTCCCGGCTTTTGAGAACCCTGGCCTGGGAATAGGAAGGCAAGTTTAGACATTGGCATCCCTGAAAGAACTAAGGGCCGCTTAATGCGGCCCTTGAGGTGTTACTCGTCGTCTGAAGCTTCAGGCTTCTGGGCGATCACTTGACGGCCTTTGTAGAAACCGTCTTTGGTAACGTGGTGACGTAGGTGCTTCTCACCACTGGTAGCGTCAACACTCAAAGTGTTGGTGTTCAACGCATCGTGGCTACGACGCATGTCACGCTTCGAACGAGTTTTACGATTCTGTTGTACGGCCATGTCGGCCTCCTATTGTTTGTCCTTCAACTGCGCCAGCACAGCAAAAGGATTGGGTTTTTCTTCCGGCTGATCATCTTCTTCAATGACCAGGCCACACATCTCTTCGTGCTTGGGCACCATGGGGATGCGCAGCAACAACTCTTCTTGGACTGCTTGATGCACATCGACAAAAAAATCGTCGTTGGCAAAAACAGCCTCCCAGCCTTCAGGCAGTCGGGCTAGGAATTCTTCGCTGGTCACCACCGCTAACGCACAAGGTCCTTGGACATCAAAATCCATTAAATCTAGGCAGCGTTGGCAGACCAACTTAACCGAACCCTGAATATCCAAGTGCATGGCCAATACGTTATCCTCGGTCCGTTCAAATCGAACGCTTACCTGGATTTGATCTGACGCTGCGTTTTCAGTGACGCGAGCCAGCTCAGGCATTTGATGCCACGACAAATGGCCCGAAACGGTATCTCCGTGACGCTCGCCTTTGCGGGCCTCAAAGAGTCGATTCAGGGGTCGTTCAAACATAGGGCGCGGATATTAGGGAGCATAGGCCGCTGTGTCAAACAAATTGGCAACGAACTGGGTGTTAGCCTCGGCATCAAAACATCGCAGAAAACAGCTAGAATTAGCTGGCTGTGAGGTACTTAACCTAGCAGCCGATATTGACGAGTCTCCGATAGACGGCGAAACCCCGAAACAACGCGCGGCTCGGCTGGCCATGTCGAAGGCGCTTAAGGTCCGTGAAACCTATCCCGATCGATTGATCATAGGTTCAGATCAAGTGGCCCATTTAAATAACATGCTGCTGCGTAAACCGGGCAATCATCAAGACGCATTGAACCAACTGTGTCGATCGGCTGGGCAAAGCGTTTTCTTCGAGACCGCGCTGACGGTGGTATTTGGCTCGCATCAACTGACTGAATTGGTTACCACCGAAATAGAATTTTGGCCGTTCGATCGGACCCAGGCAGACCGCTATTTAGAGCTTGAGCAACCCTATGATGCCGAGGGCAGAGTTTACAG
>JAAXJV010000021.1 GCA_012269655.1 Pseudomonadales bacterium | reverse complement strand
GATCTACACCGCTGGACGCATGGCTGGCCACCGTCGCCAACACTTCAAGGCCAAGCGCTTTGGCTTTTTCTTCAGAGCACACCAGCAGGACCGCCGCACCGTCGTTTAAGCCCGACGCATTGCCAGCGGTGACCGTTCCATCTTTTTTAAATGCGGGGCGCAGGCCTGCCAGCTTTTCTGCTTGAGTACCGGGTTTGATGTACTCATCCTGATCAAAGATCACCGGATCGCCTTTACGCTGAGGGATTTGAACGGGAATGATTTCATCAACAAATTTACCTGCCTCACGGGCCGCTGAGGCCTTTTGTTGCGAGGCCGCCGCGAAGCTGTCCTGTTCTTCACGACTCGTTTGATACTTTTCAGCCACGTTCTCGGCCGTAATGCCCATGTGGTAACCGTTGAACGCATCCCACAGACCATCCGTGATCATGGTGTCGACCGCTTTCCAATCGCCCATACGAACCCCGTCACGACTGCCGGGTAAGACGTGCGCAGATTGACTCATGGACTCTTGACCTCCTGCAATCACTACCTCGGCATCACCACTTAAAATCGCCTGAGCCGCCAGGTGCACTGCCTTTAAACCACTGCCGCATACCTTGTTGATGGTCATCGCCGGAACCGTTTCGGGCAATCCAGCACAAATCACCGTCTGACGAGCGGGGTTCTGCCCGCAACCCGCGGTTAGCACCTGACCCAAAATCACCTCGTCCACTTGGGCAGGATCCAGGCCAGTTTTGTCGAGCAAGCCTTTGACCACTTGAGCACCGATATCTACCGCACTCAACTTAGCCAGACTGCCCCCAAAACTTCCAATTGCGCTTCGTGCCGCACCTGCAATCACTACCTGTGTCATACCGACTTACTCCCTGAGTATGTGAAGAATGGACGTGCACCGCTTGTTGTGCACTGCATCATTCAGTCGAGAATAGGCCAAGTATCAAAATGAAACAACACCCATTTTGAGTAACTTCCTAACCCCGAGGCTTTTTCCTTGCCCGAGGGTTGGATTCAAGGCACTCTCAGCGCGCATGATCAACCAGTTAGGGACAATCTTTGGTTTCCGAGCGCCTCAAAACTGACATACGCAACACCTACCAACAGTTTCTCGATCAAATTGGCGGGCAAGCTCGCCGTGGTCAATTGGACATGCTCGGTTGGATCACGCGGCAACTGATGCACACCGCCATTGTCCAACCCAAAGTAGTGATTGAAGCCGGCACCGGCACAGGAAAAACACTGGGCTATCTAATACCGGCGTTACTGTGCGCGCGAGAAAAAAGTAAGCAGGTCGTGGTGGCGACCGCGACCGTGTCGCTTCAGCGCCAGTTGCTCGAAAAAGATATCCCGTTGCTGGCAGACAGCGTAGATTTTCCAATCACGGCTAAACTCGCCAAAGGTCGACGTCGCTACCTATGCCCGATCCGGATTGAGCACACGCGATTCGAAGCCGGACAGCCCACTGAAAGTCTTATCCGCCCCCTATCTGATGGGCAAAGGGCTCTAATCGAAGGCCTCCATAGCCAATTTCATTCCGGAGATTTTGACGGCGATTTGGACAACTGGGAAAGCGCCATTGATTCTGAGCTGATCCCCCTGGTCACCAGTGACCACGGCAATTGCCGCGGTCGGCGCTGTGAATCCATAGAAGACTGTCCCTTTTACAGCGCTCGCGATGAAATGGAAGACGCTGAAATCATTATTACGAATCATGATTTGGTGTTGTCGGATTTAGCGCTGGGTGGAGGTGTTGTCCTGCCGGCGCCCGAAGACGCCGTTTACATCTTTGACGAGGCCCATCAGCTAGCAGACAAAGCCATCAGTCACCAGACACAACAAATGCAACTGGGCAGCACCTCGGATTGGCTAAACACGCTCGCCAAACGGCTTAAAGAGAGCGAAAAAGCTGCAGGAAACGATGCAGGCGCGATCATCAAACGCCTTGAGCCCAATATCAATCGGCTGTTGGCCCCGCTGGCATCCTTACAAGACAGTGTGATTGATTGGCTGGGCCAATGCATTCACGACAATGCCCGTTGGAGTACGTCCGCCAGCGGTCTACATCAGTACCGACTGCCCGCGGGACAATTGCCGCCGCCATTGGCAGACCTTGCGCGTACTGCATTGGAGCCTGCGAAGCTGATGGTCGCCGAATTAGACAACCTCGTTGAGTATTACAAGACCGATGCCGAATCCAATAAAGGTGAGTTGGACAGTGAATATGCGCGCGCTCAACAAAGCTTCTACAACGATGCCAAACTACGCCTAGAAAAAGGACTGGCCCTTCTAAATGCCTGGTCTCGGTCACAAGTCGAGGGTCCCGAGGCACGCTGGATTTTGTTACGGGGAGTCGAACTGCGCAGTCAACTCGACGAAGCCGATCCCGAGCTGTGGTTCAGTCCGGCCAGTGCCGCCGAAGGCTTGGACACTCAACTTTGGAAACGTTGCGCCGGCGCTGTCCTTTGCAGTGCAACCTTGGCCATCGGTCGTCGCTTTGATCGTTGCTATGACGCGCTTGGGCTGGATGCCGAGACGCCTTGCTACATTGTCCAGGGCGCGTTTAACTACCCTGAGCAGGGGCAACTGTTGCTACCGGATTATGCGTGCGATCCGACCGATACCGATCAACACGACCAAGCGATCATCGAGCACCTAAAGACACTGTGGGGCCGTCCAATTGGAGCCTTAATCCTGTTCTCATCCAAGGCTCAACTCACCCGGGTTTATGAGGCCATCACAGCGAAACAAGCCACTCAAGTATTGTCACAAACCGCATTGAGCCGAGGTGCGATTCTAGGGCATCACCGGTTACGGCGAGATCAAGGTGAGACCTCGGTCATTTTTGGCCTACAAAGCTATGCCGAGGGAATCGATCTGCCAGGCCACTTATTAGAAGAGGTGGTGATCACTCGGCTTCCATTCCTACAACCCGATGATCCGATACAAGCCACCTATGCCGAGTGGATTGAGCAACAGGGCCAACGCCCGTTCTTTGCCGTAACCGTACCGCTCGCCTCGATTCGGTTACGTCAGGCGGTAGGCCGACTGATTCGGTCCGAAGATGACCAAGGCCAAGTCGTCATTTTGGATCGTAGGATCCAGACCAAGGGATATGGCCGAACTCTACTAGACGACCTGCCGCCTTTTCAGAGGGTCGGATTTTAAGCATAAAAAAAACGGGGCCAAGGCCCCGTTCTCATAAAGCGAAAGGTGATTAACCCAGCGCTTTAACCATGGTCTCGCCGATGGCAGCCAGGTTCTTAGTGGTGTGTACACCTGCGGCTTCCAGCGCTGCAAACTTCTCGTCTGCTGTGCCCTTACCGCCCGCGATGATGGCACCGGCATGGCCCATACGCTTACCGGCAGGCGCCGTAACACCCGCAATATAGGAAACAACGGGCTTGGTCACGTTTTCCTTAATGAACGCGGCCGCTTCTTCCTCGGCGGTACCGCCGATTTCGCCAATCATCACGATGCCTTCAGTCTGAGGGTCTTCCTGGAACCACTTCAATACGTCGATGAAGTTTGTACCGGGGATGGGGTCACCACCAATACCGACACAGGTCGACTGACCCAGACCCAAGTCTGTGGTCTGCTTAACCGCTTCATAGGTCAACGTACCTGAACGCGAAACGATGCCGATCTTGCCAGGCTTGTGGATGTGACCGGGCATAATGCCGATTTTGCATTCACCGGGAGTGATAACGCCAGGGCAGTTAGGACCGATCAAGGTGACGCCTTCCTGGTCTGCTTTGACCTTGACGTCCAGCATGTCGAGGGTCGGAACCCCTTCGGTGATCACAACGATGATCTTCAGGCCAGCGTCAATCGCTTCGAAAACAGAGTCTTTTACGAAAGGTGCGGGAACATAGATCACGGTTGCGTCAGCATCCGTCGTCTGAACCGCTTCGCGTACCGTATTGAATACGGGCAAGCCCAAATGCTCAGTACCACCTTTGCCCGGCGTTACACCGCCCACCATTTTCGTGCCATAGGCAATGGCTTGCTCAGAGTGGAACGTGCCGTTTTTACCGGTAAAACCTTGGCAGATCACCTTGGTGTCTTTGTTGATCAAAACACTCATTTATAGCGCTCCTGATGCCGCTTTAACGGCTTTCTGAGCGGCGTCAGTCAGAGACTCACCCGCAATGATGTTGACGTCAGATTGGTTCAGCACTTCCTTACCTAGGTCAGCATTGGTGCCTTCTAGGCGAACGATGACCGGTACTTCAACACCGACTTCCTTAACGGCCGCAATGATGCCTTCGGCAATCATGTCGCAACGAACGATACCGCCAAAAATGTTGACCAATACCGCTTTAACATTGTCGTCAGACAAGATGATCTTGAACGCTTCGGCAACGCGCTCTTTGGTTGCACCACCACCCACGTCTAGGAAGTTAGCGGGTGTGCCACCGTGCAATTGAACGGTATCCATAGTGCCCATCGCCAAGCCAGCGCCGTTGACCATGCAACCAATGTTGCCGTCCAGGGCAACGTAGTTCAGTTCGAACTCAGCCGCATGCGCTTCACGTGCGTCTTCCTGGCTGGGATCGTGCATTTCCTGAAGCGCTTTCTGACGATACATCGCGTTCGAATCGATTACACACTTGGCATCCAAGCAGTGCAGATTGCCTTCGTCAGTGATGACCAAGGGATTCACTTCCAACAGCGCCAAGTCTTTTTCATGAACCAGCTTAGACAAGCCCATGAAGATTTGAACGAACTGCTTTTGCTGCGCAGGGGTCAAGCCCAACTGGAAAGCCATTTCGCGCGCTTGATAAGGCTGTGCGCCGACTAAGGGGTCGATTTCAGCTTTCAGAATTTTCTCAGGGGTTTCTTCAGCGACCTTCTCGATTTCAACACCACCCTCGGTTGATGCCATGAAAACGACGCGGCGTGTGCCACGGTCAACGACTGCACCCAGATACAGCTCATTGGCAATATCGGTGCAGTTTTCGATCAGGATTTTTGAGACGGGCTGGCCGTTTGCGTCAGTCTGGTAGGTCACCAAGTTAGTGCCGATCATCGCATCGCAGAACTCACGGATTTCCGCTTCGCTCTTGACCAGCTTTACGCCACCTGCTTTACCACGTCCACCGGCGTGAACCTGTGCTTTGACAACGAACATGTCGCCGCCGATTTTGTTTGCTGCTTCCAGTACTTCTTCGACTGTGTCACAGGCATAACCTGTTGAAACGGGCAGTCCGTACTCACGGAACAGCTGCTTACCTTGATACTCGTGAAGGTTCATTTTTCCTAATCTCTTTGATCGGATAAGTTTCGCTCGGTCAAACCGAGCCCCAGACGGCTTAGGGATCACCTAAGCCATCGGTTCATAGAAGGGAGATCCCATCCATGGGTGCTTAACGCAGAGTTAAGCGCGTTTTTTACGGTTCGCGATGTGAATCGCCGCGCCGTCGACCGCCATTGCTGCTTCATGCAGGGCTTCCGACACCGTGGGGTGCGCAAACATAATGGTGCCGAGGTCTTCTGCCGAAGAACCAAATTCCATTGCGATAACGGCTTGAGCCACCATGTCACCCGAGTTCGGGCCAACAATGTGCACACCCAACACGCGGTCGGTTTCGGCGTGTGCAATGACCTTAGCCATGCCACTGCCCTCGCCCGCAGCCAATGCGCGACCGTTAGCAGCGAAGGGGAAAGTGCCGGCTTTGTAAGGAATGCCTTCTTGCTTGCACTCTTCTTCGGTTTTACCGACCCAGCTTACTTCCGGGTGAGTGTAAATCACGCTGGGCACGGTGTCGTAATTGACTTGTGCAGGCTTACCATGAATGCGCTCTGCAACCATGACACCTTCTTCCGAGCCTTTGTGCGCCAACATCGGGCCACGGACCAAATCACCGATTGCGTAGACGCCTGGCACACTGGTTTGGCAAACGTCATCAACGTGAACAAATCCACGATCCGCCATCTGAACACCGGCATCGTCAGCGATGCAACCTTCGGTGTAAGGACGACGTCCGACGGCCACGATCAACTTGTCAAAGACCTCGGTTTTATCACCGTCCTTGTCTTTGTAAGTCACGACGATTTCGTCCCCTTTGATCTCAGTGCCAGCCACCATCGCGCCAACACGAATATCGAGACCTTGCTTCTTGAAGATCTTGGCCGATTCTTTTGCGATCTGTTGGTCGGCTACTGCCAAGAACTTGTCCATGGCTTCAAACACAACCACGTCCGAACCTAAACGATTCCAAACGCTGCCCAGCTCTAAGCCAATCACACCGCCACCAATTACGCCCAAACGCTTCGGTACAGAATCGAACTCTAAAGCACCGGTTGAATCGACGATCATGCCTTCAGTGAGCGGAGCCGGAGGGATTTCAACCGGTACAGAACCAGTCGCTAGGATCACGTTATCCGCATCCAAAACTTGTACAGCACTGCCATCGTCCGGTGTGAATTCGACTTGCTTGCCTTTTAGCAACTTGCCTTTACCGAACAGGTGGTCGACGCCGTTGTGCTTGAACAAACCGGTGATACCGCCCGTCAGTTGCTCAACAATCTGATCCTTGCGCGCCATCATTTTGGTGACATCGAATTTGACGTCACCCATATCAATGCCATGCGCCGCCAACTCGTGCTGAGTCGACTCAAACTTGTGTGAAGATTCCAACAGGGCTTTAGAAGGAATGCAGCCTACGTTTAGACAAGTACCACCCAGCGAAGGACGGCCATCTTTTTTCTTCCACTTTTCAACACAGGCAGTTTTCAAACCTAACTGCGCGGCTTTGATCGCGGCAACGTAGCCAGCAGGGCCTGCACCGATGACAATCACATCATATTTAGTCGTCATTTCATTACTCTTCTCAAAATTTCAGGCCCGCTTTTGGCCG